>DATAHJ010000298.1:0-4491 GCA_036263275.1 Fibrobacteria bacterium
GGCAAGGCGGTGGCGACGCTGTTCGGGAAGAACCCGAACGGGCAGGTCGCCGACGACTTGGAGAACTTCAAGGAAGCCGTGGAGGGCGGAACATTCGGCTCGTGGCCGGCGTAGGGGCAAATGATCATTTGCCCCTACGCCGGTGCCCCCGGAGCTAAAGCCCCTCGGTCGCCTCGTGTGACCGCAGGAAACCCTGCAGCTGATCCTCGTCCATCAGCACCTCCCGCGGCTTGGAACCGCGCTCGCGGCCGACGATGCCGGCGCGCTCGAGCTGGTCGACGATGCGGCCGGCCTTCGCGTAGCCCACGCCGAGGCGTCGTTGCAGGAGAGAGACGGAAGCCTGCTTGAGGGAGACGACGAGCTCGGCGGCGTCGATGAATTTCTCGTCGCGTTCCTCGTCTTCCCCTGCCGCACCGGCGATTTCCTCGTCCACGTTGAAGGTGCGGACCTTCGGATAATTGACCCGTTGCGAGGCGCAGGCCTCGGCGATGTCCTCGCACTGCTTGTCGTCGAGGAAGCAGCCGTGCAGGCGCTCGGGATCGGGCGACTCGATGGGCCGGAAGAGCATGTCGCCGCGGCCCAGAAGCTGCTCGGCACCCTGCTTGTCCAGGATGGTGCGCGCGTCGATCTGGCTGGCGACCTTGAAGGCGATGCGCGTGGGCAGGTTGGCCTTGATGGTGCCCGTGATCACGTTGGTGGAAGGACGCTGCGTCGCGAGGATGAGATGAATGCCCACGGCGCGGGCCTTCTGGGCGATGCGCGCGATGCTGGTTTCCACTTCCTTGCCGGCCACCATCATGAGGTCGGCCAATTCGTCGATGACAATGAGGATGTAGGGCATCGGCTCCGAGAGGGGAATCGTGCCCGCGTCGACGTCATCCGTATAGCGAACCGGGGCGCCCTCGCCGAACTCCTCGCCCTGAGAGTAGCGGGCTTCCTCACGCAGCGTGCCCGCGCGCGCCTTCTCGTTGAAGCCCTTGATGTTGCGCACGCCGCACTTCGCGAGCTTCTCGTAGCGCTCGTCCATCTTGATCGTGGCCCACTTGAGCGCCTGCACGGCGGTCTCGGGGTTGGTGATCACGTCGCCCAGGAGGTGCGGAATGCTCTCGTAAGGCTTGAGCTCCACGACCTTCGGGTCGATCAGGATCATCCGGAGGTCGTCGGGCTTCTTGCTCGCGAGCAGCGAGGCCATGATGCTGTTGATGCACACCGACTTGCCCGACCCGGTCTGGCCCGCGATCAGGAGGTGCGGCGCGCGCGTCAGGTCGGCCGCGTACGGCTCGCCCGCGATGGTCTTGCCGAGCGCCACCTTGAGCCCGTCGTCCTCGGAGCGGAAGCGCTCGGAGTCGAGGATTTCCTTGATGTACACGATCTGCGGCTTGCGGTTGGGGACTTCGACGCCCACCAGCGACTTGCCCGGGTTGGGCGCGAGGATGCGGATGCTCTTCGCCCGAAGCGCGAGGGCCAGGTCGTCGGCGAGGCCGCTGATGCGGTTCACCTTCTCGCCGGGCGCGAGCTCCACTTCGTACCGCGTGATCACGGGACCGGGGTGAATGCCCGTCACCGTGCCGCGCACCTTGAAGTTATTGAGCTGGGCTTCGAGCAACTGCTTCTGCTCGAGCAGTTCTTCCTCGGTGAATTCGAGCGGCTGGTCGGGCGGCTCGGGGAAGATGCTGTCGAGATTGGGCAGCTGATACGGCTCGTACGGCACGGAGGTGGGGTTGTTCTGCGCGGACAAACCTTCGCCGCGACCCTTCGCGGTCCCCGAGCTTGTCGAGGGGGGGTTGCGAACGAGAGCGGCCTTCACGGGGCTTTCGCGAACGACATCTTGGTCGCCGGAGAAGCCCCCCTCCTCTTCCTCATCGAGGTCGAAAGGCGGATCGCGATCTTCACTTGCGCCTGAAGCCTCCGCGTCCGAAACCTCATCGTCCGCGGGCTCGGGAGCCTTGGCCTTGGAAGCTTTGCGCTTCGAGCCCTTCACGGGAATATCCTCGTCGGGCGTCATGTCCGCGGCCTCGGCCGCGGGGCGCGGGCGGAGCAGGCCGCCGATCTCGGTGCGGCGGGTCTTCTCTTCCCAATCGTTGAGCTCGGTGACGCGCTGGCGCTCGAGCGCGAGGTCGCGCAGCTTGCGGATGGTGAGGGGATCGAGGCCCTCGAGGTTGCCGCTCTCAAGCAGCGCTTCCAGCTTGGCCTGCTCCTCTTCGGGAGAATCTTCGGCAGTGGGGATGAGCGCGGCGTTGGCCGATGCGACGGCCTTCTTGCCCCGTCCACGTTTGGGACGCTCGACGAATTCCTCGTCTTCCTCGTCAACATCCACTCCCACGGAACTCACCGACTCCAGGCCCGGCACATGCGGACGCTCCGCGCTGCGCCAGCCTTCGGCCATGGTGCGAGCCATCACGCCCGTCACGTGCGCGCCGCGCTTCACCCAGGCTGCGACGCTGATCTGGAAGGCCCACACCACGAGGATGAAGATGAGAAGCGTGGTGACGAGATACGGGCCGAAGTGCCCCGCGCCGAAGACCGGCTGGAAGATGCGCTGGGCCAGGAAGTTGCCCAGCCAACCGCCCGTGACCTGATAGTCCGCGTAGACGAGGCCCTCATCGCCGATGTGGCGGATGCTGAGCAGCAGCGCGAGCAGGAGGCCGATGCCGCCGGAGATCGCCGCTTGCTTCCAGAGCCGCGTCTTGAAGACGAGTTGCACGCCCACGAAGGCGAGGGCGGCGAGGTAGAACAACACCGGCAGCTTGCCGAAGCCGCTGTTGAGCAGGTTCGCCCAACGCGAGCCCACCCATGGGCCGAGGATGTTCCCGGAGGCCTGCACCTGTTCCGCGACAAGCGAAACGAAAGTGACTAGCAGGACCGCGAGCAGGATCAGGCCGGGAATTTCGCCGGCGCGCTTGGGCGCCTCGTCGTCTTCGTCCTTGCCCTTGCGCTTGCCGCGGGGCTTGGCCGAGACCTTCGCCTTCGCGGCCATCTTCGCGGATGGACGCTGCTTGCCGCGCGCCGCCTTCATGCCGCCGCCGGGGATTGGGCGGCCTTGGGACGCTTGTAGAAGGCGCGGTTCACCGCGCGCGCGGCCTTGCGCACGCCGCGGATCTCGACCTCAAGGGCCCTTCCCTTCTCGGCCGCCTCGGGTTCGACGCGGGCGAGGGCGATCCCCTTGCCGAGCGTGGGCGACAGCGTGCCGGAAGTAACGGCGCCCACGATGCGGCCGTTCAGGATCACCTGGCAACCCTCGCGCGGAATGGCGAGGTCGTCGAGCAGGACTCCCGTCGTCTTGCGGGCAGGACCCATGTCGCGAATTGCCTGAAGCGCCTCGCGGCCCAGGAAGTCGCCCTTCTCCGCGCTGTCGAGCGCGGTGATCCAGCCGAGCCCGGCGTCAAGCGGATTCACCGTCTCGTCGAGCTCGTGGCCATACAACGAATACCCCGACTCCAGCCGCAGCGTGTCGCGCGCCGCAAGGCCGATGGGCAGAACACCGCCCGGCACGATCTTGGCGCCCGCTTGCATCAGCGCATCCCAAACCGCCGGCGCGTCTTCGGCCTTGGGATAAAATTCAAAGCCGTCCTCGCCCGTGTATCCCGTGCGCCCCACGAGCATTTCGATGCCGTTCACCACGAGCTTGCCGCATTGGTAGGTCTTCATCGCGCCGTCGAAGGCGGGCGCGACTTCGCGGAGGATGGCTTCCGACTCCGGGCCTTGCAGCGAAAGGATGGAGAGCATCTCGCTGGCGTTCTCCATCTCGCAATCCGCTTCCCACTTCTTGTGGTGCGTCGCGGCCCAGTTCCAGTCCTTCGCGATGTTGGCCGCGTTGACCACCACCATGTAGTCACCCTTGGCGACGCAGTAGACGAGGATGTCGTCGATCACGCCGCCGTCTTCGCGGCACAGCGCGGAGTACTGCACGTCGCCGGGCGCGAGCTTCGCGACGTCGTTGATCGTCAGGCGCTGCAGGTAGGCGAGCGCGCCGGGCCCGCGCACGGTGAAGTTGCCCATGTGGGAGACGTCGAAAAGTCCCGCGCGGGCGCGCACGGCCTCGTGCTCCTGCCGGATTCCGGAATACTGGATCGGCATGTCGAAGCCCGCGAAGGGGGCCATTTTCGCGCCGTGCGCGACGTGCCAGGCATGGAGGGGCGTGCGTTTGGTCTCGGAGTTGTTCACGAGCGGGGAATATAGCGAACGAAAAGATATTTCAGCTACCTTTCCCCCATGCCTTCTCCCTCCCCCGTGGGTGTCGTTTTGCTCGGCCATGGCAGCCAGGAGCCCGGCACCGCCGACGAGATGCGCGACCTGCGCGACCGGCTGGGCGCGAGCCTTCCCGGACATCGCGTGGCGCACGCCTTCCTCAACCAGGATCCCCGGCTCGAATCCGCCGTCGAAAAGCTGATCGGCGAAGGTTGCGGCGCCGTGCGCGTGCTGCCGCTGCTGGTGTTCACCGGACGGCACATGTCCAAGGACGCTCCCGCCGAGATCGAGCGGCTGCGCGCG
>DATAHJ010000299.1:0-2961 GCA_036263275.1 Fibrobacteria bacterium
TGGTCATCTCGATGGCTTCCTTCGGGCAAGCCTCGACGCAGTAGCCGCAGTAGATGCACTTCAGCATGTCGATCTCGAACACGCGCGGAATCTTGTCGCGGCCTTCCCACTCGGGCGGCGCGGCCTCCGCCTCGATGGTGATGCAATGCGCCGGGCAGGCGGTGGCGCACATGTAGCACGCCACGCATTTCATCTTGCCGCTCTCATCCTTCGTGAGCCGATGTTCGCCGCGGAAACGCTCGCTGACCTTCGGCTTTTCCTCGGGATAGTTGAAGGTCACCGGCTTGCGAAAGAACTCGCGCAGCGAGATCATCATGCCCTTGAGGAGCATGGGGATGTAGATCCGGGTCACCCAAGACATCTTCGCGCGGACGGGGGAATTAGTGGACATAAAGTCCTCCGAACTCCATCAGGAGAGCGGTGAGGAGAAGGTTCGCCAGCGCGAGCGGGATGAGCACCACCCAACCCAGGCGCATGAGCTGGTCCCAGCGGAAGCGCGGCATGGTCCAGCGCACCCACATGAAGAAGAACACCAGCGCGACGACCTTCGCGAAGAACACGCCCGCGCCGAACAGCGCGACGAGGGCCCAGTGGAATCCGCCCAGCCAGCCGATCCATGCGGCCGGCAGCGTCCAGCCGCCCAGGAACAAGGTCGTGAGGATGGAGCACATCGCCCAAAGGCCCGCATACTCGCCGAGCATGAACCATGCGTAGCGCATGCCCGTGTACTCGGTGTGGTAGCCGCCCACGAGTTCCTGTTCCGCTTCCGGGAGGTCGAAGGGGGCGCGGTTGGTCTCGGCGAAGGCGGCGATGAGGAAAAGCAGGAAGGTCAGCGGCTGCGTGAAGATGTGCCAGGCGGGAAGGATGTTTCCCTGCTGGCCTTCGGCGATTTCCGCGAGGTTGAATGTGCCCGTGGTCATCACGAGCGCGAGCACCGAGAGCATCATCACCACTTCGTAGCTGATGAGCTGCGCCGCCGAGCGGATGCCGCCCAGGAGGCTGTACTGGTTGTTGGAGGCCCAGCCGCCGAAGGCGATGCCGTAGGAGGCGAGCGAGGAGACGGCCATCAGCGCGAGCAGGCCCATCTGCACGTAGCTCACGGCGAGCACGCCGCCTTGGCCGAGGATGCCCGCGGCGCCGGGCGCGCGGCCCACGGGGATCAGCCCGAAGGCGATCACGCCGGGGAGGAAGGTCATCAGCGGGCCCGCGAGGAAAATGATGCGGTCGGTATTGCGGGGAAAGAAGTCTTCCTTCCACATCAGCTTGAGCGCGTCGGCGGCGGACTGCAGCAGGCCGAAGGGACCGACGCGATTGGGCCCACTGCGGCGCTGGAATCGCGCCGAGACCTTGCGCTCCATCCACACGAGCATGGGCACCGCGCCCAGCACGATGCCCACGGCCACGAACATCTTGATGACGACGATCGTCACGGGATGCGACAGGATGGCGGAGATCATGCCGTCACCTGAGCCGCATCGTGTTTCATCGCATCGATAATTTCAATTTCCGGCAGGCCATAGGTCACGGGCTGCATCACGGGCTCGAAGGACTGGGCCAGGCCGTCGTGGTTCACGAAGGTGCCGCTCTTCTCGAAGCTGGTGAGCGTGGGCAGCGCCACGGCCACGTTGCCGTAGCGGAGCAATTCGCCGTCGGTGAAGTCGAGCAGGACCACGTTCTCGGCGCGGTCGAGCACCGCCTTGAACTCCGGCGTCAGCACGAAATCGGGGATGTTGTGCGCGATCAGCAGCGTGCCGATGGCCCCGCTCTCGGAGGCCAAGCTCTTCAGTGAAGCCGTGATGTCCGCGATGCCGAGGATGTTCTTGAGCCCGTTGGCATTGGGGTTCTTGTCGCCGCGAATCGTGAAGCCGGGGAAGACCTGATCGGCGACGACAGGGTTTCCGTAACCAAACGTGCGAGCCTGGGGGGCTTCTTCGGCGAGAAAGTTCTTCAGGGATTCCATGGCTTCCGACGTGTTCCAGGCGGAAACGAGGGCGACCGAGTTCGGGGCCGAGAGCAGGTCGAGGGCCGCGCGGCGCGCGTCCTTCCAGGTCGCGTCGCGACCGTGCACCTTGGGCTTGTGGAGGCGGCTCGTCCGGGCGTATCCGAACGAAAGCCGGCCCGCGTCGCACATCCACTCCTTGTTCACCGCGTCGTTGCGGCGGGGCTTGATGCGCTTGATGTGTTCCTTGGCGTCCAGGTCGACGCGCGTGTTGCAGCCCACGGAGCAATCCGCGCACACGGAGTCGCCGGAGTGAAGGTTCCAAACGCGCGACTGGAAGAGGAAGTCGGAAGACACCAGCGCGCCCACGGGGCACACGTCCACGGTGTTGAGCGACAAGGGATTGTCCAGGACCCGGCCCGGGAACACGGCGATCTCGCTCCGGTCGCCCCGGTAAATCACGCCCAGTTCCCCGGTCCCCGAGATTTCGTCGGTGAAGCGCACGCAGCGCGTGCACACGATGCAGCGCGAGCCCCAGTACTTGACGTGCGGGCCCATGGTGGCCTTCGACTTGCGGACCTTCTCTTCCGCGAAACGGCCGTGGTCGCGGCCATGCTCGACGCTATAGTCCTGCAGCTTGCACTCGCCCGACTGGTCGCACTCGGGGCAGTCGAGCGGGTGGTTGATGAGCAGGAACTCCATCACGCCCTTGCGCGCCTCCACCTCGGGCGCGCCTTGGGTGGTGACTTCCATGCCCTCGGCCACCGGCGTGGCACAGCCGACGACCGGGCGCGGCGCGCCCTTCACGCTGACCATGCAAATGCGGCAGTTGCCGGCGATGCTGAGGTCCTTGTGGTAGCAGTAGTGCGGGACGTCGATGTCGTTCGCGTGCGCGGCGCGGATCACGGTCCAGTCGGCGGGGACGGTGAGGTCGCGGCCGTCGATCTTGAGGTTCACCATCTTCACTTCGGCGCTCATGTCCGATCTCCCATGCCCACGTCCATCACGCCGGGCGCGCCGTG
>DATAHJ010000300.1:0-5356 GCA_036263275.1 Fibrobacteria bacterium
TACTTCGTCGCGGGTTCGGAGGCGAATCCGATGCCCGGCTCCTGTCCTTCGATGAAGCCCGACGGAGGCATGCCCTGCGGGCCCGCGAGGCGCGCCGAGACATTGAGATTCACCCAGTAGGTGTCCACCGCGACGGCGCACAGCAGCGCCAAGCCGAAGGCGAACGGGCGGCGCGAGCGGATGAGCAGCGAAGAGGCGGCCCAAGTGAGAAAGGCCGTGAGCAGGGCGGCGCGAAGGCAGCCCACCGCGAAGAGCGGACGCGCGAACTCTTGTCGCGCCAGTCCGGGAATGGCCGACTCGTCGACGAACGATCCCCAGATCGAGTAAACCGTGCCGGGCACCAGCATGAACAGCAGCAGGACGCCCGCCACGGACCAGCCCGTGATGCGCAAGCGCTTCGCGATCCGCTCGCGGTCCGCGGAGGCAATCGCCTCCTTGCCTTCGGCCAGCAGGCGGCGGATGGTCTCGGCGGACAGCACCATCAAGGCCACCGAAAGCCAGAAGAGCATCATGCTCGCCGCGCGGAAATTCTTGATGCCAGGCACGAATTCATAAAAGAGCTTGAAGACGGGAGTGTGTCCCGCCAACCCGTAAAGCAGCGACAGCACTCCGATCCCCGCCCACAGCCAATACCAGCGGGAGCGCCGGAACACGAAGAGGCCCAGCAATCCGAGGAACCAGACCACGATGCCCGGTGACTCTGTGTTCAGCTTCAGCGAATTGCGACCCCAATAGGTGGCGTTCCAGCCGACGAACTCGGGCACCAGCAACGAGGGAACTTCCTCGGGGTGCATGGACCACGAGGTCGCATGCTCGTAGGAGGTGCGCTCGCCCTCCCCCCGGATGCCGAACTCCTTGGTGTACTTCATCGGGGGCAGGAAGATGTAGAACGAAAGGCCGATGCCCAGCAGCACGGGCGCCCAGAAGCGGGCCACCAGCGAGGCGGCCTCGCCCGGGCGCTTGTCGCGGAGCGCGCGCGCCACATGGAACAGCCAGACCACGAAGAAGCCCATCATCGTGAAGTAGGTGAACTGCAGGTGGCTGGTCAGCACGAAGGCCGCGGTGGTGAGCGCGAGCCCCAACAGGTCCTTCCACGTGGCCGTGCGCGACAGCGAGCGCAGCAGGAAGAGCAGGGCGAGGGGCAGCCACGCCAACACGAAGTACTTGCCCGTATGGCCGGCGAAGACGTACGAGATGAAGTGCGGGTTCAGCGCGTAGGCGAGCGCGAGCGCCGCCGCGATCCAGCGGTCGAGCTTGAACTGCACGCGCGCCAGCAGGTAGGACGTGAAGCCCGCGAGCAGCAGGTGAAGGACGTAGTTCACCGTGACCACATGCGTCGCGGGGAACAGGAAGCCAAGCAGGATGAAGGGCGGGTACGAGCCGTCGCCAAACATCAGGTCGAAGGTGGGCATGCCCCCCAGCACGTACGGGTTCCACAGTGGAATGGTTCCCGAACGGAGGGCGTCGAAGTAGAACTTCCAGCCGGGCGCGCCGGCCTGGTCGAGGGAGACCAGCACCTTGCCCGAGAGCAGCACGGGCAGGAAAGGAAGGATGGAGATGGCCCATACCACCACGAGGGGCAGCCAGTTCTCCGCCCACCAGGAGCGACGAGTCGAAGAGGAGGCTGTGAAGGGCTTGCCGGTTTCGCTCATGGGATCCTCGCGAGGGGCCTCATGGGGATCATGAGGCCGGATTCCGAAGGTGCCCTTTCGGGCGACCCCGGGTGGCTGAACTTACGATGGCTGAAACTTACTCTAGCGCTTCGGCTTCCTCAGCAGCCAGATCTCCTCTTTGCCCGCGCGCTCAGGCACGCTCTTCTTGGGCACGATGCGCTCCTCCAGCTCGAGGACGCTGTCAAGGCGGGCCATCAGCTCGCCCTCGGAGGTCGGGTGCGGCGGGCCTTCGAGCGAAGTGCTCTTGATCAGCGGCCAGAAGATCGCGATCACGAGTCCCCCGGGTCGCAGCATGCGGTCCCACATCTCGAAGTACTCGTCGCGGCGGCCCGGATGGATCGCGCTGAAGCAGCCGTACTCGTAGATCACGTCGAACGGGTCGGTGCTCTTCGGCATCATCTCGAACAGGTCGATGTTCAGCACCGAAAGCTTCGGGTTCTTGTCGGCCAGGGCCGACAGGGCGCTCACCGCGCTCTGCGCGAAGTCGACCGCAACGGTCTCATGGCCGCGCTGCGCCCACGCCGCCGCGTCCCAACCGCGTCCCGCGCCGGGAACGAGCACGCGGCCCTTCTTCGGGCACAGCGGGTTCTTGAAGAACTCCTGCAGCACGGGATTGACCTTGCCCAGGTCCCATTTGTCTTTTTTCTCCTGGTAGAGCGACTCCCAGTATTCGGGAAGATTTTGCGTGAGCATCTAGGCGACTTTCTTCAGAGGTATGGCGAGTTGGCCGCACGCGGCCAGGATATCAGGGCCGCGCGGACGGCGGCGCAGGACTTCGAAATCCCCTTGGCGGAGAATCGCCTCGAAGGCGAGGATCTCCTCTTCGGGGGGAGGTTGGAGCGCGGGATCCTCGCCCTTGTTGAGCGGGATCAGGTTGATCTTGCAGTTGCGCTGCGAGGCGATGCGCTTCAGCTCGCGCGCCGCGTCGGGGGTGCAGGTGCGATCCTTGATCAGGATGTATTCGAAGGTCAGCTTCTGGCCCGTGAGCGAGATGTATTCGTCCGCGGCGGCCAGGAGGTTCTCGATGTTCCAGCGGCGGTTCACCGGCATCAGCGCCGAGCGCATCGCGTCGTTGCTGCCGTTGAGGCTCACGGCCAGCTTGAAGTCGGGAGCGCGTTCCGCCCATTCGCGGATCTTGGGAACCACGCCCGACGTCGAGACCGTGATGTGCGACTTGCCGATGCCGAAGCCGTCCTCGGCGTTCAGCGTTTGGCAGGCCTGCGCCACGTTGTCGAGGTTGTGCAGCGGCTCGCCCATGCCCATGAAGATCACGTTCGAAAGGCGCGAGCCGTCGGCGGCCTTGAGGTAACGGGCGGCGAAGTGCGCCTGCTCCAGGATCTCGCCCAGCGTCAGGTTGCGGATGAAGCCCATGGTCGCCGTGCGGCAGAAGGCGCAACCCATCGCGCAGCCCACCTGCGACGAGACGCAGAGCGAGCGCCGATCCCCCGAAGGAATCATCACCGTCTCGAAGACATGGCCGTCGCGCGTCTCGAAGGCCCACTTACGGGTGCCGTCGACGCTGTCCTGCCGCGACTTCTCGCTCAGCACCGAAATTTCGGCGGAGCTTTCCAGCTTTTCCATCAGGGAGGCGGGCAGGTTCGACATGCGCCGAAAATCCGTCTCGAGGTGCCGAAACATCCATTCGCGGAGCTGCCGCGCGCGAAAGCGGGGCTCGCCCAGGCCGGCCGTGAAGGCTTCGAGGGCCTCGATGCCGAGGCCCAGAAGATGCGTTTTGGGCTGAACCTGCATAGAATATGCAAATCTAGTAATTTCAGGGAGTTGTGGAGAAACCGCAAGGTGGGGTTTACCCTGCGGTCCGCCGAATTGTTCGAGGTCGGATCGGGGTCAATCGGCCCCCCGGGACCTGTCGATGCCCCGGATTCCGCGAAAACGGGGCATTCCTTTGAGGAAGGCCCCGGATCGCCGTCCGCGGAATGAACCGTTACGGGGAAACTTTCTTGACCTTGTAGTTCGGCCAGCCGATGCCGTAAACGGCATAACCGCCCGAGGAACTCGTCGGCAAGTAAGACGAAACGTCGCCGCCCAGGAAGGCCTCGGTCGTCACCGTGCCCGCGTGCGTCCGGCTCGCCAGGTCGATTTTCTCCACGCCCCCGTTGTGGTTGCCGTCCCCCTGCCCGCCTTGTTCCCCGGCGATGTACCAGACCCCGCCGCGGACTTCCGCCGAGACCGGGTTGCGATAGGTGAGCGGAATGGTCTTCTCGATCGCCTTCGTCGAGGCGTTGATCACCACCACGAGGGACGTGTCGAGGGCGGAGTAATGGATGTTCAGGCGCTGCAGCGCCACGAAGACGTAACCGCCGAAGGCCGTCACCGCGGACATGCGCGGCGCCACGGCCGGCGTGTCGATGGGCGCATGCGACACGTAGGCCGACAGGTCGATCGAGTCGCGCGTGCCGCCGCCGATCGCGGAGGCGTCGTTCAGGATCAGCAGCGAACCGAGGTTGTAGCGGGCGATGTAGGCCTTGCCGCCCGCGATCGCGATCGCGTAGGGATTCGAGCCCGCTCCAGCCTGCACGTCAAGCACGACGTTCGCGCCGGGGGTGTTGCCCGTGAAGCCCGTTACCGAGCCCGTGGTGTGGTTGAACAGGAACACCTTGCCGTCTTCGGACGAAATGCCCGGATCGGTGCCAAACGGCAGCACGTCCTGGCGCACGCGCTTGGTCGCGGGATCGATCACGCTGATCGCGCCGTTCGCGTAGTCGGTTTCCGTGACCACCACCTTGCCGGAAGCGGTGACCGCGAGACCGACGGGCGCGATGGGGGTCGGATAGTAGGCCGTGATCAGGCCCGTGGCCGTGTCCACGGCGGCAACGCCCGGCGTGGTGGCGTGGCCGTTGGCCACGTAGAGCTTGCCGTCCACGAAGGCGAGCCCGCCCGCGTTCGAGAGGCTGTCGATCGACTTGCCGATCCACGGCGAGTCGAGGCCGGAGACGCCTTCGGGCGGCGACTTCTTGTCGTCGAGCAGGTCGCACGCCGCGAACGTGAGCGCGAGCCCCGCGCCGGCGAGCCGGATGATGAGTTTGTTTTGCATGGTTTCTCCTTGGGGGTTGTTGTCTTTTGCGTTGAGGTGGATGAGAGGGTCAGATTTCCACGGACAAAGTGAGCGACCCGCTGCGCCCGCTGCGCGGGCTGAAGGCGAAATCGCGGGTCTTGCGATCGGTGAGGTTGCGCGCGTCCACGGCCACGCGCATCATCGCGGAACCTACGGCGCGCTCCACCGAAGCGTGCGCGTCCCATTCCCATTCCCCGGGGCGACGCGTGCCGTACACGTTGGGGTCGCCGGGGTAATAAGGTCCGGAGTAGCGCGCGACGGGACCGACGCGTACGCCTCGGTAGGGCCTCACGAAGGCTTCCGCATAACCCTCCAGAGGGCTTTCGTACGCAGGGCTGTTCCCCGCATAAAGCCCTTCGCCGATGCGCGTGCGCTGCAGCGTCGCCGACGCCGCGCCCTCGAACAGACGCGTCGCCACGGTGGCGCGCGCTTCGACTCCGACAGCATCGTAATCGGCGCCGTTCTCATGGCGCAGGAACGGCGACGCGCCATGCGCGCGCAGCCGGATGGGATCAGCGTAAAGGTTCGCGAACGCGGTCGCGCGCAAGCTCGCGACGCCCGCGTCAAGGCTTGCGAAGACGGAGGCGGCGCGCGTCTCCTCGGGGCGCAG
>DATAHJ010000301.1:0-1972 GCA_036263275.1 Fibrobacteria bacterium
GGCTCGCCATAGACGTACTTGAGCGGCATGGCCACGAGGAGCAGTAGCAGGTACGAGCCGCCCTCGAGCCAGCCCGCGTAGCGGAAGATATTGCGCATCGCGAAGAATCCCGGACGAAGGTTAGAACGCGCCGCGCTTCCCACGGGCGCGCTTAAAACGCGCCCCTTTTCCATTTGGCCTTGGAGCCCAGCTCCTCCTCGATGCGGATGAGCTGGTTGTACTTCGCCACGCGGTCGGTGCGCGAGAGCGAGCCGGTCTTGATCTGGCCGGCGGCGGTACCCACCGCGAGGTCGGCGATGAAGGTGTCCTCGGTCTCGCCGGAGCGGTGCGACGAAACCACGCCGTACTTCGCCTTCTTCGCCATGGCGATGGCATCGAGGGTCTCCGTCACGGTGCCGATCTGGTTGACCTTGATGAGGATGGCGTTGGCCGTCTTCTCCTGGATGCCGCGCTTGAGGATGGCGGGGTTGGTGACGAAGAGGTCGTCGCCCACCAGCTGGACCTTCTTGCCCAACGCCGCGGTCAGCTCCTTCCAGCCCTGCCAGTCGTTCTGGTCGAGGCCGTCCTCGATCGAGTAGATCGGGTACTTGGAGCAAAGGTCGGCATATAGGCGCACCATCTGCGACGAGGTGTACGTCTTGCCGCTGCTCTTGTGAAGCGTGTAACGGTTCTTCGCCTTCTCGTAGAACTCGGACGAGGCCACGTCGAGGGCGATCTTGAAGTCGCTGCCGGGCTTGTAGCCCGCGTTCTGGATGGCCTTGACGAGGCTGTCGAGCGCGTCGTTGGTACCCTTCAGCTCGGGCGCGAAGCCACCCTCGTCACCCACGGCCGTCGAGAGGCCGCGCTTCTTCAGCAGGGCCTTGAGGGCGTGGAACACCTCGGCCGACATGCGGATGCCCTCGGAGAAGTTGCGCGCGCCCACCGGCGCGATCATGAACTCCTGGAAGTCGATGGGGGCGTCGCTGTGCGCGCCGCCGTTGATGACGTTGCACATCGGCACCGGCATCACGAAGTTCTTGTTGCCCGAGAGCTCGGCGATGTAGGCGTACAGCGGCACGCCCTTCTCGAGCGCCGCGGCCCGGGTGATGGCCATCGACGCGCCGAGGATGGCATTGGCGCCCAGCTCGCCCTTGTTCGGCGTGCCGTCAGCCTGGATCATCAGCTTGTCGAGCTCGGCCTGGCAGAACGGATCCTTGCCGCGCAGGCTCTTGGCCAGCACGGTCTTCACGCTCTTGACCGCCTTCAGCACGCCCTTGCCCAGGTACTTCGACTTGTCGCCGTCGCGCAGCTCGACCGCCTCGCGCTCGCCCGTGGAGGCGCCCGAGGGAACGGCCGCGCGGCCCAGGACGCCGCTTTCGAGGACCACGTCCACCTCGACGGTGGGGTTGCCGCGGGAATCGAGGATCTGGCGGGCTGTGACGGACTTGATGGAACTCATGGCGGGACCTTTCGCAACAATTTTCACGAATTTGCGGGAATTTTCGCAGAAAACAACGACTGAAGCACTAAAAGATAAGAATGGGGGTGTTCGCTGTCTAAAACGGGCTGTTCGAGGGGGATTCTTCGGGATCGAGGCTTTCGAGGTTCGGGATTCTTCGGAAACCATTCTTCGCCGGTTCGGGAAAACGCTGCAATTCAAAAGAAGCGTGACTTCCCAAACCATCCAACGGCTAGCCCCCAATGAATCCCGAACCATCCGAAGCATCGTCGGCAGAGAATCCCGAACCTACTTTTCCCCTGTGCTTCGCCCCGTTTATTGGCTGCTTCGCTGGCTCGTCGCGCTCGCGCTCCTTTCCTTCGCCGTCGCCGCGCTCCGCGCGGCGCTCCATCCCCTGCTTTCGGCCGAGGGTTGGGGGATGCTGGCGCGGCAGGCTGCGCCCTGGATCGCTGCCGCGGCCTTCGTTTTCCGCTGGGTACTGGGCCGCTTCGGAAGCGGCGATCCGCTCGAGTTCATCGACACGCTGGAGCACGA
>DATAHJ010000302.1:0-3586 GCA_036263275.1 Fibrobacteria bacterium
GCAACGCTCATTCCCTCGTATCTTCTTCGCATGGACGACCTGGTATCCGTGCGCGTGCGCTGCCCGTATTGCGGCGAAAGCATCCCGGCCGAAGTGGACCGCTCGGCGGGATCGCAGGAATATGTCGAGGATTGTTCGGTATGCTGTCGCCCCATCGAGATGCGAATCTCGATCGACGAACAAGGCCGTCCGCGCGTCGCCGCGCGGCGGGAGGATGATTAGGCCCGATACTTCTTCAGGCTCGGCGCCTTGTCGTCGACGAACTTCATCAGCTCGGCGTGCAGCGCCTCGCCACCGGCGGTCTCGCGCAGCGTGACCAGCGGCAGGAAGAGCGGCGAGTCGAACATCGCCGCGAGGGGAATCGGGTTCTTGCGGCAGAACACCATCTTCACGAAGGGCATGGCCGCTTCCTGAAGCGCCGCCGCCTTCGCGGCATCCCCCGCATGGTGCGCCGCCACAATACCCAGGAATAGCGTCGAAAGCTCGGGAATATTGCCTGAGGCCGTGATGACGCCGGAGCCGCCCATCTCCATGATGGCGGCCACGCCGTCGTCCTCGCCGCTCACGGTCGTGAAGTCGAGGCCCTTCGTCCCGGCGATCGACTTGATCGTGTCGTTCCGGAACTTCCCGGGATTCCGGAAGTCCACCGCCTGCTTGTTGCCGATGATGTTCTTGTCGGCCGCGAGGCGGATGAGCGTCTCGGGCTCGAGGTAGCTCGCCGTGCGCGCGGGCACGTTATAGATCACGATCTTCGCGCCGGTCTCTCGCGAGAGCGTCTCGTAGTGGGCGGCGAGGCCCTCCTGCGGCGGGTTGTTGTAGTATCCCGTGACGCACAAGACGGCCGTGGGGCCCAGCGCCTTCTGGATCGCCTGGATCATGTCCACCGACTCGCGCGTGGAATTGGAGCCCGCTCCCGCGATCACGGGCACGCGGCCCGCCACGTAGTCCACCGTGAAGCGGATCATGTCGAGGTGCTGCTCGGGGCTCACCGTGGGGCTCTGGCCCGTGGTGCCCACGGGCACGAGGCCGCTCACGCCCGCGGCGATGAGGTCGTCGATGACGGACTTGGCCTTGTCGTAGTCGATGGAGTTCCGCAGCCGCTTGGGATCGTCGGCCTTGAGCGGGGTGAACAATGCGGGCCAGACGCCCTTGAGCTCGGAGGCGGTGGAGATGCTGCGGTTCGACATACGGGGATGAAACCTAGAAAAACGGGCCGAAGGCCCGATTTTCGGGCCCAAGAGCCGGATAGACGAGCCCTGAAACGGCCTAAAGGGGGAACAGCAATCCGGCCTTGATCTTGACGTTTCGCGAATGGAACTCCTGCTGCCCGGAATCCTCATCCTCGTCATCGAACTCATCGTCTGCCTCGTCATCATCGTCGGAATCGAGAATGTTCACAAACCCGTGGTAATAGCCGGCCCGGATGAAGAAGGCCTTGTCGACCCCCACCGGGAACTCAAGCCCGGCGCCCATCTCGATCCCGAAATCCATGGGCTTCACCCCGTCCTTGATGTCCCCGGAAAACGTGGTCCCGTTGATCTCCGCTTCGCCCTTGCCGGTGAGGAGGATGCCAAAGCTGGGCCCCGCGAAGACATCGAGCACCCCCCTGCCGACGGGCGCCTTGAACATGGCGAACACCGGAACCTGAAGGTACAGGAGCTTGATCTTGGTTTCGATATCGTAGTCTTCATCGTGGTAGGAAGCGTCTTGGCCCCGGGTCTCAAGGTTGACCTCCGGTACCAGGAAAAACACGGGAGTCATCTGCAGCTCGCGGCCCACCCCGATGTTGAAGCCGAGGTGGTTGGCGAGTTTCTCACCCGGCGAGTAGTCGAGGTCGGAGAAGGAGGAATTGAGTCCTCCACCGAGGGAGATGCCGCCGGCGGCGACCGAAGCGACGGGAAGGCCCGCGCAAAGGAAAAGGGCGATCGCGATGGCGGCGGGGCGCGGCGTTTTCGGGAACAGGTTCATGAACATCTCCGGGCGGAAGCAAGGAATTTAATCCCGTATCGATTCAATAACATTTCGTATTGACATTCCGCCGAAAAATCGGGAAACCGGATCCCGGAAAGCGTTCGCGAACAAAAAAACGCTCCCCGCCTTCCGGTGGGGAGCGTTTTTCGAAGGTCGGATTCCGGAGAAAACCGAACGGAGAACAGGACCGGAAATTATTCCGCCGCGTCGGGAATCAGCAGCTCCGGGTTCTCCTCGAGGAACTTCGTGGTGAAGTCCCCCTTCACGAACTTGGGATGCTTCAGGATGCGCTTGTGCAGCGGGATCGTGGTCTTCACGCCCTCGATCACGAACTCGTCCAGCGCGCGCAGCATGCGGGCGATGGCCTGCTTGCGCGTGGGCGCGTGCACGATCAGCTTGGCGATCATGCTGTCGTAGTGCGGAGGCACGGCGTAGCCGCTGTAGCAGTGCGTGTCGACGCGCACGCCCGGGCCGCCGGGCAGGTGGAAGGTCTGCAGCGTGCCGGGAGAGGGGCGGAAGTCGTTCCACGGATCCTCGGCGTTGATGCGGCACTCGATCGCGTGGCCGTTGATCTGGATGTCCTCCTGCTTGAAGGAGAGCTTCTCGCCGGCGGCCACCTCGATCTGCGCGCGGATCAGGTCGACGCCCGTGACCGCCTCGGTCACCGGATGCTCCACCTGGATGCGCGTGTTCATTTCCATGAAGTAGAACGAATTGTCCTTGTCGTAGAGGAACTCGATGGTGCCGGCGTTCACGTAGCCGGCCTCCAGAGCGCCCTTGACGGCGACTTCGCCCATTTTCTTGCGGATCTCGGGCGTGACCGCGGGGCTCGGAGCCTCCTCGATCAGCTTCTGGTGGCGGCGCTGCACCGAGCAGTCGCGCTCGCCCAGCGACACCATGTTGCCGTGCGCGTCGCCGATCAGCTGGATCTCGACGTGGCGCGGCTCGGTGAAGTAGCGCTCCAGGTACAGGCTGCCGTTGCCGAAGGCATTCAAGGCCTCTGCCGTGGCGACGGGATAGAGCTGCTTGAGCTCTTCCTCTGTCTTGGCCATGCGCATGCCGCGGCCGCCGCCGCCGGCGGTGGCCTTCACGATCACGGGGTAGCCCACGGCCTTCGCCTCGCGCAGTGCGTCCTCAAGCGTCTCAACCAGGCCGACGGAGCCGGGAATGGTGGGCACCTTCGCCTTGCGCATGGTGGCCTTGGCCTCGGCCTTGTCGCCCATGCGGGAGATCACTTCGGGCCCGGGGCCGATGAAGGTGATCTTGTTGTCGCGGCACACTTCGGCGAAGCGCGCGTTCTCCGACAGGAAGCCGTAGCCGGGGTGGATGGCGTCCGCGTTGGTCAGCTCGGCGGCGGAAAGGATCTGCCGCATGTTGAGGTAGCTCTGCTTGCCCGGCGGCGGGCCGATGCAGATGTCTTCCTCGGCCTGGTAGACGTGCATCGAGTGCGCGTCGGCGGTGGAGTGCACCGCCACGGTGGCGATGCCCATCTCCTTGCAGGCGCGGATGACCCGCAGCGCGATCTCGCCGCGGTTGGCGATCAGGATCTTCTTGAACATCAGACGGGGCGGACGCGGAAGAGGACGGTGCCGTACTCCACCGGGGTCTCGTTGGT
>DATAHJ010000303.1:0-7115 GCA_036263275.1 Fibrobacteria bacterium
GTCCCGCCGGCGAGTGCGAGCTCCGCCGCGACTTCGACCGCGCCGCGCCCCGTCGGCGGCCGCGAGCTGCTCGGCATGCTGGCGCTCGCCCTGCTCGGCGGCGCCATCCTGAACCTCATGCCGTGCGTGCTGCCGGTGCTGTCGCTGAAGGTCTTCGACTTCGTGCAGCGGGCGGGCGGCCGCAGGGGCGGGCGCGGCGGCGTGCTCGCGCACGGGCTGGCCTTCGCGGGCGGCACGGTGGCGACCTTCTGGGCGCTGGCGGGCCTCCTCATCGCGCTGCGCGCCGGCGGGCGCGGCCTCGGCTGGGGCTACCAGCTGCAGTCGCCCACCTTCGTCGTCATCCTCTGCTCGCTGTTCATGTTCTTCGCGCTGCACCTCTTCGGCGTCTTCGAGGTGGGCTACCTCTTCACGCGCGTGCGCCGCGGGCACGAGCGCGAAGGCCTGGGCGGCTCGTTCCTCGCGGGCGTGACGGCGACCCTGGTCGCGACGCCCTGCACCGGGCCCTTCATGGGCACGGCGATGGCCTACGCCTTCACGCAAAACGCGCTCACCTCCCTGCTGGTGTTCACCGCCTTGGGATTGGGCATGGCTTCCCCCTACCTGCTGCTCGCGGCCTCTCCCGGCCTCGCGCGCTTCCTGCCGCGCCCGGGCGCCTGGATGGAGAACCTCAAGCAGTTCATGGGGTTTCCGCTCCTGGCCACCGTGGCCTGGCTGGCCTGGGTCTTCGGGCGGCAGGAGGGCATCGACGCGATGGCCATGCTGCTTGGGCTCATGGTGACGGCGGGCTTGGCTGCGTGGATCCTGGGCAAGTGGATGTCCCTGCATCATCCCGGGCATGTGCGGCTGACCGCGCTGCTCGTCGCGCTGGCGGTGTTCGCGCCGGCGCTGGCGTGGGTGCTTTACGACGTGCAAGGGAACACGGAACGGAAAAATGCGGGGGTATCCTCCGCGGTCGAAGTTCGTTCGAGACCGGGAGAAATCGCGTGGGAGAAGTTCACGCCCGAGGTCCTCGCCGCGCTGCGCGCGGAAGGGCGCCCCGTGTTCATCGACTTCACGGCGGACTGGTGCATCACCTGCAAGGTGAACGAGCGCGCGGCGCTGTCGAAGGCCTCGGTGGCGGCGGCCTTTGCCGCGAAGGACGTCGCGGCCCTCAAGGCCGACTGGACGAACTCCGACGAGGCCGTGACGAAAGCGCTTGAAGGCTATGGCCGCAACAGCATCCCGTTGTACGTCTATTATCCGGCGGGAAGCGACACGTTCAAGATCCTGCCGCAGGTGCTGACACCGGGGCTCGTGGTGAACGCCCTCTGAGGGCGACTCTTCGCAGTTGTCGGTTGTCAGTTGTCCGCAACACAAAAGTCCTCCGACAACGGCGGAGAGAAGCTCGCGAAGCAAGGCGACAACTGACAACGAGGAAGATCGGCCCCGAGGTGAGTGCGACAACCTCGAAGCACGGTCTCCATTACTTTGCCTTCGTCACCCTCACCGGAATCCACTTCGACAGCGGCGTCTGGCTCTTGGGCGTAAATGCGTTCAGTGGAATGAGCACGTTCGTCTCGGGGAAGTAGGCCGCCGCGCAGCCGCGCGGGATGTCGTACTCCGCCGCGCGGAAGTCCTTGGCAACGCGTTCTTGGCCGTCTTCCCACACGCTGGTGAGATCGATGCGCGAATCCGCGGGGATGCCGTGCTCGGCCATGTCGAGCGGGTGCATGAAGACCACCCGGCGCTCGTTGTGGATGCCGCGATAGCGATCATCGAGGCCGTAGATCGTCGTATTGTACTGGTCGTGCGAGCGCAGCGTCATCAACAGCAGCGCGCCCTCCGGAACCTTGAGCAAGGGGAGTTCCACGGCGCTGAAACGGGCCTTGCCTCCCGCCACGTTCCACTGGCGCTCGGCCGCGGCATTGCCGAGGTAGAAGCCACCCGGGGTCTTGATGCGCTCGTTGAAGCCCTTGAATGCGGGCAGCACCTCGGCGATGCGGTCACGCAGCAAGGAATAATCGTCAGCCCAGGCCTCCCACGGAAGTGCGGAGTCAGGCAGGGTCGCGCGCGCCAAGGCGCACACGATGGCGGGCTCGCTCATCAGGTGCGGCGAGGCGGGCGTGGAGCGCCCCTGTGAGGCGTGCACCATCGACATCGAATCTTCCACCGTGACGCTTTGCGGCTTGCCGCCGCGGATGTCCTTCTCGCTGCGCCCGAGGCACGGGAGGATGAAGGCCGCCTTGCCCGTCACGAGATGGCTGCGATTGAGCTTGGTGGTGACGTGCGCGGTGACATCGCAACGGCGCAGCGCCTCCTCGGTGAACTTGGAGTCGGGCGTGGCGGCGGCGAAGTTGCCGCCCATGGCGATGAACACCTTCGCCTTCCCCTCGTGCATGGCCTCGATGGCGTCCACCACGTCGTAGCCGTGCTTGCGCGGCGCGGAGAAACCCGAGGCGCCGAAGACGCGGTCGAGCCCGTCGAGAAAGGCGGGCGCCGGCTTCTCGTAGATGCCCATGGTGCGGTCGCCCTGCACGTTGCTATGGCCGCGCACGGGGCAAAGGCCCGCGCCGGCGCGGCCGACGTTGCCGCGCATCAGCATCAGGTTCACCAGCTGGCGGATGGTGTCCACCGCGCGCCGCGTCTGCGTGAGGCCCATGGCCCAGCAGGCGATCACGCCCTTCGAGCGGGCGTACACGTCGGCCGCAAGCTGGATCTGCGCGCGCGTGAGGCCCGATTGCTCCTCGATGTCGCTCCACGGCGTCGCGCGAACGATTTCCATCGCGGCCTCGAAGCCGTCAGTATGCTCGGCAATGAAGGCGCGGTCGAGCAGCTTCTCTCCCTGATCCTCACGCTCCAGCAGGAGCTTCATCATCCCCGTGAACACGGCGAAATCGCCGCCGATCTTCGGCTGCAGGTACAGCGTGGAGATGGGCGTGCCCTTGCCCGTGATCATCGGAAGGGCGTGCTGGGGATGCAGGAACTCAAGCAGGCCTTTTTCACGGAGGGGGTTCAGGACAACTATCTGGCAGCCGCGCCGCGCCGCACGTTCCAACTCCGACAGCATGCGGGGATGGTTGGTGCCGGGGTTCTGCCCAATCACGAAGATGCAGTCGGCCTTCTCGAAGTCCTCGAGGGTGACCGTGCCCTTGCCCACGCCCACGCTGTCGCCCAAGGCCACGCCGGAGGACTCGTGGCACATGTTCGAGCAGTCGGGGAAGTTGTTGGTCCCCATGGCGCGTCCGAACAGCTGATACAGGAAAGCCGCCTCGTTGCCCGTGCGGCCCGAGGTGTAGAACACGGCCTCATCGGGGCTCGCGAGGCCGCGCAACGCGGAGCCGAGCTTCGCGAACAAGGCCTCCCACGCGATGGGGACGTACTTGTCGCTCGCGCGGTCGTACTCCATCGGCTCGGTGAGGCGGCCTTGTTGCTCAAGCCAATATCCATCCTTGGCCATCAGTTCCGTCACGGTATGACGGGCGAAAAAATCCCGGTCCACGCGCTTGGTGGTGCTCTCGGCCGCCATGGCCTTCACGCCGTTCTCGCAGAACTCGAAGTGCGAGACGTGGCCCGGCTCGGGCCACGCGCAACCCGGGCAGTCGAAGCCGTCGGGCTGGTTCATGTGCCGCAGGGCCAGGGGCCCCGAGAGCAACGCCCGCTCGCGCAGCAAATGCTTGCCGCTATGGATCAGCGCGCCGCGCCCGGCGGCAGGGTGCGCATAGGGATCTTTGTGTTCTTCGGTCGTCTTCGTCTTGGTGCTCATGCTTGCTCCACGTCCATTTCAGCCTTCCCCGCAGCGATCCGCTCGGGATGGGCGTACACCGTGGCCCGGGGACCGCGGCAAAATCCGATCAGGGTGATGCCGTTCTCGCGGCAATATTCCACGGCCATCGAGGAGGGCGCCGACACCGCGGCCAGCACGCGGAAGCCCGCGCGCGAAGCCTTGGAGGCGATCTCGTACGACACGCGCCCGCTCACGCACAGGGCGGCGCCTTCGGTCAGGCGATTCTTCTCCCACAGGAAGCCCACGCACTTATCGACGGCATTGTGCCTTCCTGCATCTTCGCCGAAGGCGAGCAACGTCCCGCCCACGGAGAAAACCGCCGCAGCATGTGACCCACCGGTCCGGCCGAACAAATCCTGCCGCTCCTGCATCGCCCGGAAGCATGCCTGCAAGAAGGCGGAATCCACGCGGAATGATTCGCTCGACGGACCCTGCCCGCAGATCGCGGATTCCCCTTCAACCCATTCCGTCTTGCCGCAAAATCCGCAAGAAGAAGTGGAGGCGAGAGAGCGGTTGCCGAGCTTGGCCTCGAGGGCGGGACGCCGCTTGATCGAGGCTTCCCAAAATGACGAGCCATCCACGCCCTTCGATTCCTCATACAGGGCGAGCAGATCCTCGGGGGTTTCCAGAAGCCCTTCGGAGTACAAGAGGCCCAAGGCCAATGCCCGGTCGTCGCCGGGCGTGCGGAGGGTCACCGTGAAAGGCTTGCCGTTGACGCGGAGGGAAAGCGGGCCCTCCTCGACGACGCGCTCGGGCACCTCGGAAAGCCGGTCACCGGAGAGCGAATCACCCTCGAGCCGCCAGGCGAGGAAATCACGGGAGGACATGAGGGAAAATTACGAATTGCGAATTACGAATTGAACGCCCCTTTTAGGCGACGTTTGGGACGATATCGGCGGTCGACGCCCGAATCATCCTCTGCTCCAATTCGTAATTCGTAACTCGTAATTCCTGACGGCCCACTGGCCGTCAGGAACACCCGCTCGTCGTGCCGCAATCCTCGCATACCACGCAGGTGCCGTTGCGGCGCACCCGCATCGAGCTGCAGGAGGCGCATCCGTCGCCCGTGTAGCCCGCGCGGCGCGACATCTCCGCCGCCTCGGCGCGCGTCATGCCGGCAGTCGACTTGACCGGTGTCACGACAGGCGCGACGATCGGCTCCTCGGCGGCGGCAAGGCCGTGGGCGGCCTGCGAAACCGGCCTCATGGCCAGCTCCGCGGGCTTCACGTGGGCCAGGTCGGCGCGCGCGAGATAGCTCACGCCCAGCGCGCGGAACACGAGGTCGAGCAGCGAAGTGCAGTTCTTGATGTTCTCGTGGCCTTCGACCGGGCCCGCCGGCTCGAAGCGCGTGAAGGTGAACGTGTCGACGAGTTCTTCGAGAGGCACTCCGTATTGAAGGGCCTTCGAAGTCAGCACCGCGAAGCAATTGAGCAGGGCGCGATAGCTCGCCCCCTCCTTGTACATGTCGATGAATATCTCGCCCAGCGTTCCATCGGGATACTCGCCCGTGCGGAGGAAGAGCTTGTGCTCGCCCACCGTCACCTCCTGCGTGTACCCGCCGCGGCGCGCCGGCAACTTGCGCCGCTGGGGGCGCGTTCCGGAGACCGTCGCGCCCGGGCGCGCCGGAATCGCGGCGGCGGAAACGGTCGCGGGAGCCGACTTCTTGCGATCCTTCTTGGCATTGAGCGGTTGCGAGAGCTTGCAGGCGTCACGATAGATGGAAATGGCCTTGAGCAGGCCGCGGTGGCCTTCGCGGTACACGGCCATGATGTCGGCCACCGTGGCCTCGTTGGGGAGGTTCACGGTCTTGGAGATCGCGCCCGAGATGTAGGGCTGCGCCGCCGACATGATGCGCACGTGGCCCATGGGCGCGATCATGCGCGTGCCCTTGCCGCAGGGGCTCGCGCAGTCGAACACCGGATAGTGCTCGGGCTTGAGCGAGGGCGCGCCTTCCACCGTCTGCGCTCCGCAGACGTGGAGGTCCGCCGCCTCGATCTGGGCAAGCGAGAAGCCGAGCGACTCGAGCACGTCGAAGCCGTCGCCGTCGAGGGCGGCCGGGCTCACGCCCAGTCCGGCGAGGAAATCGCGACCTAGGAGGCGCGGGTGGAAGGCATCCTCGAGCGAGAGGGAAAGTGGCAACGCCTTCTCCAGCTTGTGCAGGACCTCGGCGGTGAAGCCGCGCTCGCCCAAGGTGGCCTTGTTCACGTGGGGCGCGCCTTCGAGCGAGCCCGTGCCGATCACGTAACGCTCAATGGATTCCGCCTCGGCGGCCGTGTAGCCCAGGTGGCGCAGGGCCACGGGGAGCGACTGGTTGGTGATCTTGAAGTATCCGCCGCCGGCCAGCTTCTTGAACTTCACCATGGCGAAGTCGGGTTCGATGCCGGTGGTGTCGCAATCCATCAGCAGGCCGATGGTGCCCGTGGGAGCCAGCACCGTCACTTGCGCGTTGCGGAAGCCGTGCTTCGCACCGAGGACAAGCGCCTTTTCCCAGGACGCTCGCGCGGCCTTGACCATGGGCTCGGGGCAGAACTCGCCCGTGAGGGGACGGGGAATCACGGAGAGGCCTTCGTACTCGGAAGCGGCGGCGTTGCGGGCGGCACGTTCGTGGTTGCGGATCACGCGCAGCATCGACTCGCGATTGTCGGCGAAGCGCGGAAAGGCGCCGAGGCCGGAGGCGATCTCCGCAGAGGCGGCATACGATTCTCCGCCAAGGAGGGCGGTGATCGCCGCAGTCACGTCGGCGGCGGCCGGGGAGTCGTACGGGATGCCCGCGCGCATGAGGAAGGCGCCGAGGTTCGCATAGCCCAGGCCGAGCGTGCGATAGTCGTAGGACTTCCGCGCGATGGCCTGCGAGGGAAACTGCGCCATGCCCACGGAGACGTCCAGCACCACGGTCCACATGCGCACCGCGTGCGCGTATTTCTCGACGTCGAGCGTGCCATCTTCCTTCTGGAAGGTGACGAGGTTGAGCGAGGCGAGGTTGCAGGCCGTGTCGTCGAGGAACATGTACTCGGAGCACGGGTTCGACGCGCGGATGCGCCCGTCGGCGGGGCAGGTGTGCCACTCGTTGATGAGGTCGTCGTATTGGACGCCGGGATCGGCGCAGTCCCACGCGGCGCGGCCCACGTCATCCCAGAGCTTGCGGGCCTTCACGGTCTTGAGCACCGCCTTGTCCAGGCGTCCCAGCAATTGCCAGTCACCGTCGGCATCCACCGCGTCCAGGAAGGCGTTGGGCACGCGGACGGAGTTGTTGGAGTTCTGGCCGCTCACGGTCACGTAGGCTTCGCCCTCGAAATGCGAGTCGAAGGTCTCGCGCTCGCCCAGCGCCAGGCCCTGCGCCATCAGCGCGCGG
>DATAHJ010000304.1:0-2232 GCA_036263275.1 Fibrobacteria bacterium
AGTCCCGCTCCACCGGCACACGGCCCTTCGACCGGATGGCGTTCCGCAAAAGCTCGGCCGAGGCGACCGGATGCGCGGGCCCGCCGGCCATCGAGTAGATGCGCGTGGTGTCGTCCACCGTGCCGTCGAGGTCGTCGACGCCGTAATCGAGTGCCTCGGTGGCAAGCTCGAGGCCCAGCATGGCCCAGTAGGCCTTGAGGTGCGGGATGTTGTCGAGGAAGAGACGCGCCACGGCGTAGTTGCGGAGATCGTCCTCGGCGGAGACCTCCGGCAGGTGCGAGAGCGCGTTGGCGTCGTTGCGATAGCGCAGGGGAATGAACGACTTGAAACCGCCGGTACGATCCTGCAGCTCGCGCAGGCGCGCCATGTGGTCGAGCCGATGGCGGAATTCCTCCACGTGGCCGTAGAGCATGGTGGCGTTGGAGAGCAGGCCCTCGCGATGCGCCTGTTCGTGCACCTCGAGCCAGATGAGCGCGGGCGCCTTGCCTCCGGCGATGCGCCTCCTCACCTCGGGGTCGAAGATCTCCGCGCCGCCGCCGGGGATGGAGTCGAGACCGGCGCGCTTCAGGCGGCGCAGGGCCTCGGGCAATTCGATGCCGCTTTTCTTGGCGAAGTACGCGAGCTCGACGGCGGTGAAGGCCTTGATGTGAATTTCGGGGCGCAACTCACGGATGAACGCGCAGAGGGCTTCTCCGTATTCGACGCCCCGATCGGGATGGACGCCTCCGGTGACATGGATCTCGGTGAGCGACCCCACGGGGTAGCGGGAGAGCTTTTCGCGGAGGTCGTCGAAGGTGTAAGCCCACGCGCCGCTGCCCTCGATGCCCTCGGCCTTGGGCGGCCGGTAGAACGCGCAGAACTTGCAGGCGTAAACGCAAACGTTGGTGGGCTCGAAGTGGATGTTGCGGTTGAAGTAGGCCTCTTCGCCGTGGCGCTTGCGGCGCGCCTCCGTGGCGCGCGTACGCAGCCAGTCGAGCGGCGCGCGCTCGTAAAGGAAGAGGCCGTCTTCGATCGTGAGGCGCTCGCCACGGGCGAGCTTGCCGTCTAGGAGATCCAGTTCGCGGGAGATCTCGGGAGAATCCGAAAGCATTGAGGGCGCGGGAATTGGTGAATCGGGCATGAAAAGGGAATTTTACCAATTCGCCGGGAGTTGCTACCCATTTAAGCCGCAAACCACCGAAATCGTCAAGGAACGGCTTCCCGATTCAACGGCACGCCCTTTGCCATGAATCCG
This sequence comes from Fibrobacteria bacterium, assembly GCA_036263275.1. GTDB lineage: Bacteria > Fibrobacterota > Fibrobacteria > UBA11236 > UBA11236 > UBA11236. The sequence goes on from DATAHJ010000304.1 coordinate 1,235, forward strand.
GACAACGCTGTCTCCGTATCTTCTACCCACTACCTTTCCCCTTCCCCACCTGGAGCCCTGATGCCGAACGCCGCGACCGTCGAAGAATTGACCATGAACTTCCATGACGAGGAAGGCAACCTGCTGGTCAAGGAGCTCGACAAGGAAGTGCTCACCAAGGGGGGCTGGGCCACGCTGATCTTCCGCTATCAGGACCTGGACAAGGCCAAGGGCACCTTCAAGGCTCCCAAGTACGCCATCCGCCGCTTCCAGAAGAGCAACGGCGAGTACAAGCTCAAGAGCAAGTTCGTGGTGTCCTCCGCGGCGCAGGCGCGACTTCTCTCGGGCATCCTGACCCGCTGGGCCGACAAGGACGCGGACGTGGCGGGCGCTTCGGGCGCGAGCGACGAGGAATAAGCGCATGGCCGGAGCCGCTGTTTCGCGCATCACGCTGCAGTACGAGGAAGGCCAAACCGTTCCCCGGCCCGCCGACCTGAAAAAGCTCGCGGCGCGGGTCGCCAAGGGCGAGGGCCTGCGCGGAGGGGTCGAAATCGCCTTTTGCGCGGACGAGACGGTGCGGGCCCTCAATAAACGCCATCGTAAACTCGACAAGGTGACCGACGTCCTCTCCTTCGAATGGGAGGAGGAGGACTTCGCCGGCGAGATCTATATCGCCAACCCTCAAGCCAAGCGTCAAGCTCCACGATTCAACAACAATTATTTCAATGAGTTGCGGAGGCTCATCGTGCATGGAATGCTGCACCTCTGCGGGTACGACCACATGCAGTCCGGGGAGCGGGTGCGCATGCGGGCCTTGGAAGACCGGTACTTGGCCACCTCGGCGGCCAAGGGCTCGAAAAAGCCGTTGAAACAGCCTCGAAGCACTGTTTCCCGCAAGAAACCGGCAGCTTGACTATATTCGAAGCACCTCATGGACCCAGACCCTAGTCTTCGGCTGACCGAAGGAGAGCGCGCGGCCTCCCCTGAAGCCAAGGGCGCCCCCCGGTGACCACCCCCCT
>DATAHJ010000305.1:0-8213 GCA_036263275.1 Fibrobacteria bacterium
ATCCCGCCGGATGACCTCCGCAAGCTTTTCCTCCCCTTCTCCAAGACCAGCGTGAAGGGAACGGAAGGAGAGTCCAGCACCGGGCTCGGCCTCGCGATCTCCAAGCGGATCGTGGAGGCGCACGGAGGCCGGATGGAAGTGACCAGCGAACCCGGGAAGGGTTCGACGTTCGCCTTTACATTACCGGGGTGATCCGCGCAGGCTTTCCTGTCGCCGCGAGCGCCCGTTAGCCTTCGTTGATCTGTCGCGTCTCCAGCACGCGCGGAACTTCGCCTGAAGCCGCGCGCAGCATCGCGCGGCCCAATCGGCGCGTATCCGTGATGAGCCCCGGCAGCATCCGCACAAATAGGGGCATGAGCGGCTCCATCATCGCGTAAAACAAGCGGTGCGAAACGGTCCTTGAACGGATCCCGTCCAAGGGACGGATCAACCCCGGCCGCAGCATGCATGTCGCCCGGAACGGGAGCGCGGCCAAGGCCGCCTCCACCTCGCCCTTCGCCCGCAGCGTGTGCACGAGAGTCCTTCTCCCCGGATTCACCCCCGCCCCCGACACGTACACGAACGTCATGCCGGGATTTCGCGGCGCGAGGAACCGCGCCACGGAGAGGGTCAGGTCCACCGTCACGCGTCGGTAGGCACGCGCGCTCAACGTCGCAGGCGAGGCCCCGAGGCAATAGAGACAGGCATCAAAACCTGAAAGGTCCTGCGAGGCGGAAGACAAGTCGAACAGGTCGGGCAGCAGGATCTCGCGCAGCTTGGCATGCGTTTCCCCGCACGCCGAACGGCCTACGGAGAGCACCGACTCCACCCGGGAGTCGGCCAGGCATTCGCGCAAGGTTCCCCGGCCCACCATGCCGGTGGCGCCGAAGATCAGGATCTTCATGCGCTGCGGCCTTGACCTTCGGGAGAGGGCCGCGAAGCGAGGAGCATCACCGCGGAAATCCACAGGCAATCCCCGAGCAGCAAGTGGATGAGCTGCATCCAGGCAGGCGCGAGCAGAAGGAAATTCACGAAGCCTGCCAGAACCTGCAAGGCGGCGCAGGCGCCCACGACGCCCGCCCAAAAGCGCGCGGGACGAGACTCCGAGGAGAACAGCGCGGCGGAAAGCCCGGCGGCCCATCCCGCCGCCAGCAGCGCCAGCACGGGGTGCCACACGCGCAGGCGGACAAGGATGTGCGAGGCGGGATCAAAGTCCATGCGGAGGCCCGCTGCCAGGTTGATTGCCGGGAACAAGGTGTTTCCCAGCGCCGCCACCGCGCCCGACGCGCCCGCCAGGACCAGGAGAACAAGGCCCGTGAGGCAGCGCCGCGCCCATGGCCCGCGGAACGAGGGCGCGTTATCGCGCCAGCCGGCGCGCGTCGCCAGCGTGATCGCGCCCAGGAGCAGGAAGGTGTTGGAGAGATGCGCCGCCGTCCACCAGCCGCGCGCCACCGAAGGATTATCCACCACCATCTTGAAGATCACGAGACCGGCGCCCACCAGCGCCTCGATCACGAGGAAAACCGCCACGATTATCGTAAGACGGCGCGCGGGATGACCCTTGCCAAAGGCGCGAAACGCGACGAAAATCCAAGCGGCCGTCAGTGCGACGAGGATTCCGCTCGTGAAGCGATGCGTGAACTCGATGATGGTCTCGAGCGTGGGCGAGCGGGGAAGCACGGCGCCGTTGCACAGCGGCCAATGATCGCCGCATCCGGCGCCCGAGCCCGTGACGCGCACGAACGCGCCCCAGAGGATGACGGCAAGGGTGTACGCGAGGGTCGCGATCGCCAGCGTGCGGTACGATTTCACGGATTTCAGCATGGGGTACGACTACGGATTTCCCCGGCGTTGAATCTCCGAAAGCTTCACCAACGCCTCCATCGGCGTCATGCCGTTCACGTCGAGCCCCATCAGCGCATCATACGCCGCGCGATGGATGGGATTCTCGACCAGGACCTTTTCAGGATTCTGTGCCGAGAAGAGATCCACTTGCGGTGCAAACCGTTTCCCTCTCGGCTCCCCGTTCCCCGCTCCCCGCTTCTTCGGGATTCCCACGCCCACCGTTCCCTTTTCCTCAAGCTCCTCGAGAATCTCGTTCGCCCGGCGAATCACGGGATCGGGCACGCCCGCCATGCGGGCGACCTGGATGCCATAGCTGGAATCGCACGCGCCATCCACGACTTTGCGGAGGAAGATCACTTCGCCACCATCTTTTCCACCTTCTTCGCGCACCGTGACCTGCGCGTTGCGCAGGCGCGGCAGCCTGTCGGCCAGCCGCGTCAGCTCATGGTAGTGCGTCGCGAAGAGGGTGCGCGCGGCGATGGCCGGATTCTCGTGCAGCGCCTCGGTGATGGCCCATGCCAGCGACAAGCCGTCATAGGTGCTGGTGCCGCGCCCGATCTCGTCGAGCAGCACGAGGCTGCGCGGGGTCGCGTGGCGAAGGATCGAGGCGGTCTCGATCATCTCGACCATGAAAGTCGATTGCCCGCGCGCCAGCCGGTCGGAAGCGCCCACGCGCGTGAAGATGCGGTCCACCAACCCGACGCGCGCGAAGTCGGCGGGCACGAAGGATCCCGCCTGCGCGAGCAAGGCGATCAGGCCCGTCTGCCGCAGGTAGGTGGACTTGCCGGCCATGTTGGGGCCGGTGACGAGCACGACCTGCCGGTCGCGCGCGTCGAGTTCCACGTCGTTGGCGATGTACGTGCCCGCCTCGGCAAGCGATTCCACCACGGGGTGCCGCCCACCGAGGATCCGGAGGCCTGTGTCCTCCGCGATCTCCGGCCGCGTGAAGCGCAGGTCGACGGCCGCCGCGGCCAAGGCCTGCAGCACGTCGATCGCGGCCAGCGCCCGCGCCGCCGCGAGCAGCGCGGGAGCCTCTTGGGCGACCTCGTCGCGCAGCCCGCAGAACAGCTTGTACTCGAGCGCGTTGATTCCGCTCTCCGCGCTCAGGATGCGGTTCTCCCAGTCCTTCATCTCGGGCGTGATGTATCGCTCCGCGCCGGTGAGGCTCTGCTTGCGCATGTAATGCGCGGGCACCTTCTCCTCGTGGAGCTTGGTCACCTCGATGTAGTAGCCGAACACCTTGTTGTAGCCCACCTTGAGGCTCGGGATGCCGGTGGCATCCTTCTCCCGTTGCTGAAGGCCGTTCAGCCATTCGCGCCCGTCGTGGATGCCCGCATTGAGCGCATCGAGCTCGGGGAATGCTCCCTCGCGGATCATGCCGCCCTCGCGCACCGTGAGCGGCGGGCGCTCCGTGAAGTGCGCGGCCAGCCGCGCGCCCTTATCGGACAGTCCCGCCAGCGGTCCGCGCTGCTGCGCGAAGAGAGGGGATTTCAGTCCGGCGAGAAGATCTCCCGCCTTGCCGGCCTCAATCAACGAATTCCCCAGCCCCAGCAGGTCGCGGGCGTGCACGCGGCCCGCTCCGCACTTGGCGACGATGCGCTCCAGGTCGTTGATGCCCTGCAGGTGCGCCCGCAAGGCCCGCAAGGCCTCCGGCTTCCCGACCAGTTCCTGCACGGCGTCGAGCCGTGCTTCGATGGCGGCCTTCTCGAGCAGCGGGTGCGTCAGCCACTGTTTCAGCGCGCGGCCGCCCATCGCGGTCACGGTGCGGTCCAGCAGGTGGAAGAGCGTCCCGTGCTCGTCCTCGCCATGCAGCGGCTTCAAGATCTCAAGGTTCCGCACCGTGGCCGCATCGAGGGTCATGTGACCCTCGAGCCGCGAGGCCGACAGGCCGGTCAGGTGCGAGAGCTCCGATTTCTTGCTGTCCTTGGCGTAGGCTAGCGCGGCGGCGGCGGCGCGCAATGCGCGCGGCAGGTGCGAACAGTCGAAAGCCTCGAGCGACGCGACCTTGAATTGCCGCTGCAACGCCGCGATGCCCTCGTCGAGGTGGAAGTAGCCCTTGGGCAGCGTCGTCAGCGGCACGCGCTCCCGCTCGCGATACTCGCGCAGGGCCGAAGGCACGTCGAGCGCCTCGGGATACAGGATCTCCTGCGCATTCAAGCGGTAGATCTCGCCGGTGATCGCGTCGGAAGAACCTTCCGCCACGCGAAATTCGCCCGTGCTCAGGTCGAGCCACGAAAGGCCGTAGATCTCCTCACCGGCTGCGCTTCCGTTCGACCCGTTGGCCGAGCCCGGCCACACGGCGGCCAGGTAATTGTTCGACTTCGCGTCGAGGTAATTCTCCGAGAGCGCCGTTCCGCGTGTCACGATTTCCGTGACTTCGCGCTTCACCACGCCCTTGGCCGTCGCCGGATCCTCCACCTGCTCGCACACGGCCACGCGCAAACCCGACGCGATGAGCTTCGGCATGTAGCGCTCAAGCGCATGATACGGAAAACCCGCGAGCGGCGTCGCGTCCTTGCCGCCATGGTTGCGCGCCGTCAGCGTGATGCCGAGCAGCTTCGACGCCGTCACCGCGTCCTCGCCGAAGGTCTCGTAAAAGTCGCCCATGCGATACAGGAGCAAGGTATCCGGATTCCCGGCCTTGATCTCCTGATACTGCTTCATCATGGGCGTCAGCGACATGGCGGGGAAAGATAGCTGACGTCTTACCGCGGAAAGCCCCGAAAAAGGCCAAAAAACGCAGAAAAAGCGGGATTTGGGGGCGACTTCCCCGGCTCAGGGTGTTCGACTAAGCTCCCAGTTTATTGATATCCGTGCACTCGAGGATGTACTTGTCCGCGCGGCCCTTCACGACGCGCAGCATCGCGCGGCCCAACCGCTCCGACGTCGTCGCGTACTTCGGGAAGACCTTCACAAGCAGTGGAAGCACCGGACTCAGCACCGTGATCGCCGCTTGCGAAACGCGCGTCCCGCTGCGGATCCCGGGACCGGGACGAATGAAGCCGGGCCGCACGCAGCCCGAATGTTTGAACGGAAGCGCCTTGATCCCGTTCTCGACCCGCTGCCGCACGCGCGCCCACATCCCCGGCCCGCCCGCGCCCATCGCCGAGCAATAGCAGAACGAGAAGACGGGGTTCAAGCGCGACAGCGCCAGCGCCCAGAGCATCGTCAACTCGTCCGTCACCTTCGCATAGTCCGCCTCGTTCTTCCCGATCGACGAGATGCCCACCGCCCAGATGCAGGCATCGTAGCCCGTCAGCTTGGCCTCGTGCGCCGCGAAGTCATACAGGTTCGGAATCAGGAGTTCCCGCAACTTCGGATGCGTCACGCCGCAAGCACGACGCCCTACCGAGAGGATCTCCGTCACGTCCGCGTCCGCCAAGGCCTCGCGAAGCGTTCCCAACCCGACCATGCCCGAAGCGCCGAAGAGGATGATTTTCAATGTCTCTCTCCTTGTTTTAACCCAATAGCTTGAGAGCGAGATCCCACGCCGCGACCATCGACTCGGGCTCGGCCGCGCCCTTGCCCGCGATGCCGAAAGCCGTCCCGTGGTCCGGAGACGTGCGCACGAAGGGAAGGCCCAGCGTGCAATTCACCCCGTTCGCGAAATCGAGCGTCTTCATCGGGCCGAAACCCTGGTCGTGGTACATGGCCAGCACCGCGTCGAACTCGCCGCGCAGCGCCTGGAGAAAGACAGTATCACCGGGCAGCGGACCGCTCACGGAGAGACCTCCCTCCTGAAGCTTCGCGATTGCCGGGCGCAGCACCTCGATCTCCTCTCGCCCGAACAGGCCGTTCTCGCCCGCGTGCGGGTTCACTCCCGCCAGCGCGATGCGCGGCGACGGGTTGCCGGCGTTCACGAGCGCCGCGCGGGTGAGGCGCGCCACGTGGATCACGCGCTCCACCGTGATCGCATCGAGGGCGACACGCAGGGGCAGGTGGTCGGTCACGTGCGCCACCACGACCTTGGGATGCCAGAGCGCCATCACCGGGCCTTCCACGCCCGTCACCTTCTCGAGGATCTCCGTATGCCCCGCGAAAGCATGGCCCGCGAGGTTCATCGCCTCTTTGTTCAGCGGGGCCGTGACGATGGCGTGCGCGCGGCCCGCGAGGCATTCCTCGATGGCGTGGGCGAAGTATCGGAAGGCCGCGTCGCCGCAAGCCGCCGAGATCTCACCGACCGGGAAGGCTCCGGCCTTCAAAAGACCCAATGAACGCACGGGGATTTCGCCGCCTGTCGCCGTGGCTTCGTCGGCGAATCGAACGGGGAGGCCAAGCGCGGCAGCGGCGCCACGCAGAAGATCGAGTTCGCCAACCACGACAGGCCGGATTCCGGAAGGAACCGCGACGCGCGAAAACAGCTTGGCGATGATTTCCGGGCCGACGCCGGCGGCGTCGCCCATCGTGACGAGAACGGTCTTCACGGGAAGAAATCTAGATGCCGCGCGCCGTGCCGGGCAAAAACGCCCGGACCGGGCTTTAGGAGGGAATAGGGAACGGCCCGCTCACCCGATCAGGGTGTACAGGCCGGTCCACTGTAACCGCAGCGCGTGAGACCGACGTTGTTGAGCGTCGTGTCCTTGCCGGCCGGGATATTGAGAATCACCTGTTTCTCGTAGCCTCGCAGCGGCGAATCGCGGTCCATGGCCTGCATCAGCACGGTATCGGCCGTACCGGCGCGCATGCGCTTGTAGGTCAGGAGCTTGTCGAAGAGCTTGGCGCCGCGCGTCTGCTGGTACCAGTCGGTTCCGTTGGTGGTGCGCAGCACCGTTTCGTCGTCACCCACGGTCCAGCAATCGGCGGATCCACCCGCGCAGTGCACGCCACGGAAGGATTGGGCAAGGTTGCCGCTGAGGGAAATCCAGGAGTTGGTGAGGGGGGCCACGAACAGCAGCAAGGTGCCCGAATCTCCCGTCGCGAACAATTTGTTCGAGCCGATGGTGGGCGACCCCCAGACACTTAGCAGGTTCGTGGTGAAGGAGGGTGGCATGCTCATGGCGGTCACGGCCTTCGTCGCCACCAGGTGATTGATGTAATAGGCCACGCCGTTCTGGCCCACCATGTAGGCGTTGTTGCCCGTGGAGAACACGGAATTGAGGTTTTGGGAGATGCCCGTGAGCGTATCCCAAGTGAGGCCGCCGTTGCGGCTGCGATAGGCGGCGGAACCGTTGCCCACCATGTAGACAGAGTCGTTACGGGCGAAGATGCTGTTCAGGGCGTTCGTCTGCGAGAAACGCAGGGTGCCTTGGCTGATCGTCTTGAGAACCTTGCCGTTCTGGCCCGTCACGTACGCGGTGTCCGCGTTTACGGGGAAAACGGATTCCAACGTGTCCGTCACGCCGCTTGTTTGCGCCGTCCAGTTGGTGCCGCCGTTCGCGGTGCGGAGGATGGTTCCATTCGAACCCGTAACCCAGCCGTTATTGCCGTCGACGAAGCGGACGCGCTTGAGGTTTTCCGAAGTGCCGCTGGTCTGCGGGGACCAAGTGGAACCATCGGTTGTCTTCAGGATCACGCCGCCGTCGCCCACCGCCCAGCCATTGGTCGTGGAGGAGAAATACACCGAATACAACCGCGTGGTCACGCCGCTCACTTGGGCAGCCCAGGTCTTTCCGCTGTCGATGGTCTTGGCGATCGTTCCCGAGTCGCCCACGAGGAATCCGATATCGAGCGAGGGGAAATGAACGCCCTGGAAAGTGACCGGAGCGCCCTTGCCCGAAATCTTGGTGATGGTCTGGATCACGCCGCCCGCGCCAACGGCCACGGCGGAGTCCGTGCCTGAGGGAAGCGGCACCACGCCGTTCAGCGACTGCGTGGTGTTGCTGACATGGGCCGTCCAGGTGCCGCCGCCGTTCACGGTCTTGAGGATGGTGCCGTTCGCGCCGGTCACATAACCCGTATCATTCGCCCCGCTGCTTGAGCCGTCGCCCTTGAACCACACGCTCAAAAGGTTCTCGGTGGTGGGAGTGGTCTGGGTCGCCCAGTTGGTGTTGGCGGCATTGGTGCACCTGCGGATCAGGCCGCCGTTGCCCACGACGTAACCCACGCTCGAGCTGGTGAAATACACGCCGTTCAACTGCGTGCTCGTCGTGCCGGTGACCGTGCTCCAGGTTGCCGTGGTTCCGATCGTGGTGATGCGGCGGATGATGCCCGCATCGCCGACGGCCCAGGCGTTAGTGCCGTTCGAGAACACCGAATTCAGCCTGCTGGTCACGCCGCTGGGCAGCGCGGTCCAAGTCTTGCCGCTGTCGAGGCTGCGGGTGATGACGCCGGAATCACCGACGGCGAACCCGGCGGCTCCGGTGTAGAAGTGCACGTCGCGCAGCGAAACGATCGATCCTTTTTTCGTCCACGTTCCGCCGTTCGTCGTCTTCGCGATGAAGCCGTTCGCG
>DATAHJ010000306.1:0-8023 GCA_036263275.1 Fibrobacteria bacterium
CGAGATCGTGGTGTAGCCTTCGCCGGAGGTGGAGGTCACCTTCCGCAGGCCGTCGAGGCCCTCGAGCTTGTCCTCGATCTTCTCCGCCACCAGCTTCTCCATGTCCTCGGGCGACGCGCCGGGGTAGACCACGGTCGCGAAGATGAGGGGCAGCTTGATTTCGGGAAAGGCCTCGCGCGGCAGGCGGATGTACGAGAAGGCGCCCGCGAGCAGCAGGATGAACGCGAGGACCAGGATGGTCACGGGATTCTTGACGGCGAATTTTGTCATGGGTTTACTCCGTAGTCGATGCTTCGAAGCTTACGGCAAACAGCGGGGAGCGGGGAACGAACGCGCTGATACGTTCGCCTTTGGCCCTTGCGCGGGTTTGCTGTAAGCTGTCCGCTTTTTAAAACTTGACCTTGGTTCCTTCGGAAACCTGGAACGCGCCGACCGCGATGATGCGGTCGCCCGCGCGCAGGCCGGAGAGGATGACGACGGAGTCGCCGCGCGAGGGGCCGAGGACGACGGGAACCTGATGGGCGCGGCCGTTCTCGATGCGCATCACGGCGGTGCCGTCCTGCAGGCGCAGGACCGCCGCCGAGGCCACCACCAGCGCGCCCTCGTAGCGCTTGCGCAGGATGCGGACCTTGCCGATCATGCCCGGGCTCAGGGCGCCGGAGGGGTTGCCGATCTGCACGCGGGCGGAAACCACGCGGTTGTTCGACTCGACCGCGCGGTCGAGGCTGCCGATCGTGCCGAGGATGGGGCGGCTGCCCGCCTGCAGGGCGATGAACTCCGCGCGCTGTCCCTCGCGGTAGCCTTCGGCCTCGTTCTCCGGAATGGAGACGCGCGCCTCAAGGCGGGAGAGACCCGCGACGCGCACCGTGGGCATGCCCGGCGCAACGCTCTGGAACTCCTCGACGGTGCGGCTCACCAGCACGCCCGCGAAGGGGGCCTGGCACCGGCTGTTCTCATAGGCCCGCTGGGCCTGCAGCAGCGCGACGCGAGCGCCCTGGTAGTCGAGCTCGGCCTTGTCCTGCACCGCCTTGCCCACGTAACCCTGCTCGACGTTGCTTTTCGCGCGATCGATCTCGCCCTTGGCGAGGTCGAGGGCGGCCTGGGCCTGCTTGAGCTGGGCCTGGTACAGGTCCGCCTCGATGTCGCACAGGGCCTGGCCCTTCGCGACCTTCGTGCCGACCGCGGACACCTTGTTCACGCGGCCGCCGCCGGGGGCGGGGGCCGTGAGCACGGCGTCGTCGGTGCCGCGCAAGTCGGCGGAATAAGTACCCCAGTCCTCGAACGGACCGGACTTGAGCACGGCGCTCACCACGGAGATCGCGGCCGTCGTGTCGGCGGTCACGGTCTTCGAGTCCTTCTCCTCATGCTTGCCGCCGCAGGCGGACAGCAAGGCGACGGAAAGGGCCGCCCCCGCGAGCGCGAGGGACAGGTGGGCGTTTTTCAGGTTGCGAGCATTCATCTGGATCATTTGGATCCTCCCTCAATCAAGTCCATTCCCAGGGACACGCGCAGGGCCGCCCGCGCGCGGGTGTTCTGATACCGGGCCGCGAGCAGCCCGAGTTCCGCGTTGCGCAGTCCTTCCTCGGCCGAGAGCAGGTCGGTGACCTGCCCCGCGCCCGCGCGGAAGTCCTGTGAGATCAGGTCCAAGGCCTCGGAGGCCGCGTCGCGCGCCTGGCGCGCGGCGCCCAGCGCCGTGTCGGCGGCGGCGGCCTCGCGGCGCGCGCCCTCGACTTCGATGCGGGCGAAGTTCCGCGCGCGGCGCTCGGTGATGGCGAGCGCGCGCGCGTCCGAATCGTATTGGCGCGCCTTCGAGCTGTTGGCCAGGCCGTCGAAGATGGGCCAGGTCAGCCCCACGCCCACCTGCCACTCGAGGTTCTTGTCGAAGTCCGTGAGCTGGTCGTTCAGGTCGTAGGCCAGGATGCCGACCTTGCCTTGGGCGCCGAGGCTGGGCAGGTATTGCATGCGATAGGCCGTCGCGTAGCCCTTCAGGGTTTCCTTCTGCAGGCGGAGCGCCTCGAGGTCGGGACGCTTGTCGAGCACGCGCGAAATGTTCGCCTCGGTCGTGTCCTCGGCCGGCGCGGCGAAGTCGGGCACCGAAGCCGTGTCCAGCGCGAGCGGCGCGTCGATCGGGCGGCCCAGCAGGCGGTTCAGGTTCATGCGCGCCGCGTCGGCGTCGCGCGCCGCGCGGATGCGCTCGGGTTCCAGCCCCTTGAGCGACGCGGCCGCGAGCAGCGTGGCGCTGCGCGCGCCCGCGCCCCGGCTGAAGTTGGCCTCGAGGAAGCCGGACGTGCGGCGCTGGCGCTCCAGCGACGCGTCCAGCACCTTGACGCGCGCCTCGGCGACCACCACCGCGTAGAACGCGTCGAGCGCCGAGAGTTCGATTTCCTGCAGTTCGCGGCGGTTGGCCTCGTCCTGGGAGGCGATCTGCCGGGAAGCGACGCGGAACGACTGGCCGAGGCGCCCGAAAGAGAAGATGGGTTGCTGGGCCTCCACGCCGTAGGCGTAGCGGCTCACGGTGGGGTTCACGACCTCGCCCGGGAAGCCCGCCGCGTTGGGATCGAAGGGCTGCGATCCGCGGCCGGCGTTGGCGTACGCGGTGACCTGGGGCAGGGCGCCCGCCCACAGCTCGCGCTTCATCGCGTCGAGCTTGGCGGACTTTTCGCCCACGAGCCGGGTTTCGTCGCTGCGCGTCCGCGCGGCGCGGATCGCGTCGGAGAGGGTGAGCGGAGCCTGCGCGGAGGCCATGGCGGCCAGCAACAACAGGCTTCCGAGCCCCTTCCGAAGGATGGGGGCGGGAACGGGGGACTTCATGAAGGCTCCTTCCGGGCTTTGTCGGTGAGGATGCCCTCGAAGAGCACCTTGGTCACCGCGTCGTAAACGCGCGCGGGCGGCACGCCCAGTCGCGCGAAGGCTTCGGGATTCAGCACGTTGCGCACCGTCTCCGCATAGATCAGCATGAACACTTCGGGATCGACGTCCTTGCGGAAGTCGCCGCGCGCGCGGCCTTCCTTGAGGAGGGCGCCGAAATCCTCGTGGACGCAGCGTTGGCGGTTTTTCTCCACCTCGTTCCACACCTCGGGATTGCTGCGGCGCATGTCGTGCACCATGGCCGGGCTGATCTCGCCGAAGAGGCGCGAGAGGTAGCCCGTCATGTTGCGCAACCGCTGCATCACGGAGCAGCCGGGCTCGCGGCAGATGCCGCGGATGGCCGCGTTGTGCTGCGCGGAGTGCCGGCGCACGACGGCGCGCAAGAGGTCTTCCTTGCTGGGGAAGTGCTGGTACAGCGTCTTCTTGCTGATGCCGGCGGCGCGCGCGGTCTCGTCCGTGGTGACGGCGCTGAACCCCAGGCGCATGTACTGCTCCGCGGCGGTCTCCAGCACGCGCTCGACAACGGCTTCCGCGTCGGCTGGCGGACGGCCCGCGCCGCGCGTCGCCCGGGCCGCATTGTCCGACGGACGGACCGACGGGTGGGCTTCGTGCCAACGGGCGTGCTGTCGCTTGAGGAAGGTGCGCATTGAATTAGGAAACTGGAAAAGTTTTTCGGGTTTTTAATTTAGGCAGCCGCTCCGCGCCGCGTCAAGGGCACATGACGGGGATTTTTTTGCCAACCCGTTTCATTCCGGATCGTGCGATATTCGCCCGCCCCCTTGGGTTTTGGCCTTCATGGGGAATTTCGGGCCCGAAGCTATCTTTGCCGACCCCATGTTCCCGTAGCTCAACAGGATAGAGCTGCGGTTTCCTAAACCGCAGATCCCCGTTCGAGTCGGGGCGGGGACACTTTGGGGAAGCCGCGATCGGCGAAGGATCCCGAACAGGCTTCCGGCCGCAAAGAATACCCCCATAGTTCCTACCTTGCGTTTCCATGACTTCCGTGCCTGCAGCATCGTTTCCTTTCGTCGACGCGGCCCTCGGCCGCAAGCCCGCCCGCCCTCCTGTTTGGATCATGCGCCAGGCGGGGCGTTACCTGCCCGACTACCGCCGCGTGCGCAAGCTGTTCCCGTCCTTCCTCGACTTCTGCCGCTCGCCCGAACACGTCGCCGAAGTCACCGTGCAGCCTGTCGACCAGATCGGCGTCGACGCGGCGATCCTGTTCTCCGACATCCTCGTGCTGCTGCCGCCCATGGGCCTGAATCTCGAGTTCGTCGAGGGCGAAGGCCCCGTCGTGCACAATCCCGCGCGCGACGCGGCCACCATCGCCGCGATGCCGGGCGGCAAGGATGGGGACGACATCAACGCCGATCTCAACTACGTGTTCGAGGGCATTCGCCTCACGCTGAAGGAGTTGCGCGGCAACGCGCCGCTGATCGGCTTCGCCGGCGGCCCGTTCACGGTGGCGTCGTACATGGTCGAGGGCGGCTCGTCCAAGGAGCTCGCGCGCCTCAAGGCGCTGATGTTCTCGGATCCGAAGTCGTTCCACATGCTGCTCGAAAAGGTCGCGCGCCTTACCGGAGCGTATCTATTGGAGCAGATCCGCAGCGGCGTGCATGCCGTGACGATCATGGACTCGTGGGCGGGATACCTGTCGCCCGCGGACTATCGGGAATTCGTGATGCCGCACACGCTGTCGGTGATCCGGCGCGTGAAGGCCGCGCATCCGGAAGTGCCCGTGATCCACTACGCCAACGGCGCGCCCACCTTGCTCGAATCCTTCGTGTCGCTGGGCGCCGACGTGGTCGGCCTCGATTGGCGCGTGGAGCTCGCGGACGCGTTCAAGCGGCATCCGGGCCAGACCTTCCAGGGCAATCTCGACCCTTGCTACCTGTTCGCCTCACCGGAGAAGATCCGCGAGCGCGTGATGGAGATGAAGAAGGTCGTGGGCGATCGTCCGCACGTGTGGAACCTGGGCCACGGCATCCTGCCGCAGACCTCGCCGGACCACGCGCGGGCGTTCGTGAGCGCCGTTCACGAATCCTGATTCGTGTCCGTCCGCGTTACAGGATCAACATCCCGTCGCCGTAGCTGAACAACCGGAATCCCCTTCGGATCGCCTCGGCGTACGCCGCCTTGGCGCGCTCCGTGCCGAGCTTGGACGCCACCAGCATGAAGAGCGTGGACTTCGGCCAATGGAAGTTCGTCAGGAGCGCGTCCACGGCCTTCCACTCATAGCCCGGATGGATGAAGATGTCCGTGTCTCCCGCGCCGGGGGACAGGAGTCCGTTCGCGTCGGCGCGGGTCTCGACCACGCGCGACGCCGTGGTGCCCACGGCAATGAGGCGGCCTCCGGCCTTGCGCGCCGCGTTCAGCGCGGCGGCCGAGGCTTCGGGAAGCACGTAGGTCTCCGAATGCATCGGGTGGTCCTCGGCGCGCTCGGTTTGCACGGGCCGAAAGGTCCCCGCGCCAACATGCAGGGTCAGCTTGGCCGAGCCGATGTTCCGCGCGGCCAATTCGGCCAGCATGGATTCGGACAGGTGCAAGGACGCGGTGGGCGCGGCCACCGATCCCGGATGCGCCGCGAACACCGTCTGATAGGTTTCCGCGTCGGCGGCGTCGGCTTCGCGGCGAATGTAGGGAGGAAGCGGGATTTGACCGATGCCCTCCAACGCTTCATAAAAATCCGCTCCACCAATACTGAAACGCAGCACGCGTTCGCCCTCGGGCAGGATCTCGAGAACTTCCGCGCTGAGTTTTGCGTTCGAACCGGACGATGCGTCGCCGCCGAAGAAAACCCCCCGCCTTGGCTGTAATTTCTTCCCCGGCTTGGCCATGCACTCCCAAGTGTCGCCACCATTCCCACGCGGCTTCAGCAGCAGGACTTCGACCGAACCTCCGGTATCGAGTTTTCCGTGCAGTCGCGCCCGCAACACCTTGGTGTCGTTGAGCGCGAGCATGTCGCCGGGACGCAGGATGCGGACGAGATCCTTCGCCTGCCCGAAGGCCCAGCCTTCGGGTTCCACCGGCAGGGGAAAGTCGGCCGGGAGCGAACCCGACGCGGACACGACCATTAGCCGCGCCTCGCCGCGCGGCAAGGGACGCAGGGCGATTTGCGGTTCGGGAAAGTCGAAGTCGAAGTCGGACGTGAGCATGCCGGGACAGACGTAGGAAAAGACGGCGCGCGCGGGTAGGGAAGCGTCCCGGACGCCGGTGAACTTATTCCATCATCGCGTGCGATGTGTCCACGGGCTTGGCGTCCTTCTTGCCCCGGAAAAGCAGGAGCAGGGGCAGGCAGAGCAGGAAGAAAAAGCCCACCACGTAGAAGGCGTCGAGGTAGGAAAGCAGCGCGGCCTGCTTGCGGACGGCGCCGTTCAGCACCGCCAGGGACTTGTGCGCCGCGGTGGCGTAGTCGTCGCCTCGCGCCATGAAGGAGGCGAGCGCGCCGCGGAAACGGTTCACGGCCGGGTTGTCGAAGGCGGTGACATGCTCGGCGAGCACGGCCTGGTGGAACGCGGTGCGGCGCTCGATGAAGGTGGCCATGAGGGCCACGCCGAACGCGCCGCCGAGCTGCCGGATCATGTTGGTGAAACCGGTGCCCTGCGGGATGTCCTTGCCCTTGAGGTCGATGATCGAAAGGGTGGTCAGCGGGATGAAGATGAACCCGAGCGCGATGCCGCGCACGATCAACGGCCAGAAGAAATCCTGCGATCCCGACTGCGCGTTCAGGCCGGAGAGCATCCACGTGAAGGCGAAGAACATGAGAAAGCCCACGGCGCTGAAGACGTGCGCGGGAAATTTCTTCTGCAGCGCCTTGCCCACCAGCGGCATGGCGAAGGCGGTGGCGAGGCTGCCGGGAATGAGCAGGACGCCCGTGTGGGTGGCGGTGAAGCCGAGGAAGTTTTGCGCGAACACGGGGATGATGAAGATCGATCCGTAGAGGCCGAAGCCGAGGATGAAGTTGAAGAGCGAACCCACGCCGAAGGAGCGGATTCTCAGGAGCTTGAGGTCGACGACCGGATAAGCGGTTGTCAGCTCGCGCCAAATGAATCCGGCCACGCCGATCAATGCCGCCACGGTCAGGAAAGTGATATAGTGCGACTCGAACCACCCCTCGGCGTCGCCTCTTTCAAGCACCACCTGCA
Organism: Fibrobacteria bacterium; assembly: GCA_036263275.1. Lineage (GTDB taxonomy): Bacteria > Fibrobacterota > Fibrobacteria > UBA11236 > UBA11236 > UBA11236. The sequence goes on from DATAHJ010000306.1 coordinate 7,014, forward strand.
GCGATCCTACGCCCAGGATGAGCAGGCCTATGCCGGCCCAGTCCATCCCTCGCACGACGTGCTTTTCGACGGGTTCCTTCACGTAGAGGAAGGTCATCACGGCGGCGGCGATGCCGATGGGAATGTTGATGAAGAACACCCAGTGCCAGGAGAGGTTGTCGGTGAGGTAGCCCCCCAGCGCGGGGCCGATGGTGGGGCCGATGATGACGCCCATGCCGTAGATGGCGTTGGCGAGGCCGAGCTCTTCCTTGGGGAAGGTCTCGACGATGATGGCCTGCGAGGTCGACAGGAGTCCGCCGCCGCCGATGCCTTGGATGAAACGGAAGAACACCAGCATCCACACGTTGGTGGACAGGCCGCAGAACACGGAGGCCACGGTGAACACGATGATGGAGGCGGCGAAGTAGTTGCGGCGCCCGAACTTGGCGCTGAGCCAGCCGGCCATGGCGATCATGACCACGTTGGCCGCGGCGTAGGCCGTAATCACCCAGCTGATCTCGCCCAGGGTCGCGCCCAGGTTGCCCATCATCTGAAGCAAGGTCACGTTGACGATGGACGTGTCGATCAGCTGCAACAGCGCCGCCGAGACGACCGTCACGATCACGATCCATTTTTCGAGGCCGATCTTCACGCGTTCTCTCCCGGTGCGAGGGTGCGGATCAACCGCGGCCGCGCAGGTCGATGCTCACCGCGACCGACATGCCCGGCCGCAGCGGCAGGGTGCCCGGCTCGAGGCGAATGCGCACGGGCACGCGCTGCACCACCTTGGTGAAGTTGCCGCTGGCGTTGTCGGGAGGGAGCAGGCTGAAGCGCGAGCCGGTTGCGTACTGGATCGACTCCACTTCGCCCTTCACGGACTTGCCGGGAAAGGCGTCCACCTCCACCTTGACCGGCAGCCCGGGATGGATGCGGTCGAGCTGGGTCTCCTTGAGGTTGGCCACCACCCACACGGGCGCGTCGTCGACGATGGAAAGGACCGCCTGGCCCGCGGAGACCCACTGGCCGGGCTC
>DATAHJ010000307.1:0-4875 GCA_036263275.1 Fibrobacteria bacterium
CATGTCGTAGACGCCGTTCACGGTGGCGGGAGGAACGGGGTATTGTGCCCATGCGCCCGGCGCGAGGGCCAAGCCCAGGAGGACCAGCTGACGAGATGTCCGCATACACGCTCCCCTGCACGCTCCAAGAGGCCCGCAAACTGGATGCGAACCTGACAAGTTGTTGTGAATGTAGCGCGAAAAAAGAGGAGCCGCCGGAGAAAACGAGGGCGGACCTGTTACAGGACCGGATCAAGGGCGTGAAGCCGCCCGAGCGTTTTCACCGAAGCGGATCGAACGGGAGTTCAACCGCGATAGACGCCGTAATCGATTTCCGGAAAGACGTTGTCCGTCAATTCGAGGTTGTGCAGGTAGCCCTCGTCGATGCGGCCCGACTCGATCTGGTCGGCCAGCTCGTGGCAGTTGTGCACATGGATCTTCGTGCGACGCACGGCGTACTCCACCATCGTCCCGGTCTTCATGATGAAGGCCCAGTCCGAAGACTGGGCCAGCAGCAGCTCGCGCGCCATCTGGTTGCGCGCGCGACGGTCGAGGTCGCCCTGTTCCGGCAGGTTCGCCACCTCGTTCATGCGGTCGGCCACGCGGTGCAGGTGCGGATAGATCCAGTCGTTGGTGCCGTTCAGCCACACGTCCGCATAGCCGCCCGCGCCCCAACTCGAGAACGCCGGCTGGCTCTTGGGCGGGTTCGGGTGCCGGTCGAGGTAGTCGCGGGGCGAGGCCAACGTGACGCCGTGCGGCTCCGTCAGCGCGCGGCGCATCACAGCGCCGAGGAAGCGGGGGCCTTCATACCACCAATGTCCGAAGAGCTCCGCGTCATACGGGCACACGATGTTCGCCGGCGTTCCGCCCAGCCGCGAGTCGAGCCACTCGGCCTGCCGGTCGCGGTTGAACAGGAAGTGCGCGGAGTGTTCCTGCGTGGCGTCGAGCGCCCACTGCTCCACGTACGCGTCCTTGTCCATGCCGCGTCCCGTGATGCGGTGATACTTGACGCCCGTCGGAATGCGCAACCCCATCGGATGGATGTAGGGGGCGATGTATTCCTGGTCGAGGTCGAAGCCGATGTCGCGGTAGAACTCGCGATACCGCCCGTCGCCGGGGTAACCCTCCTCGGCCGACCACACCGCCTTCGAGGACTCGGGATCGCGCGCGAAGCAGAACACGCCCGCGGGAGTCTCGACGGGGGCATAGCATCCCTTGGGCGAGGGAGGATCTCCCTGCAGGATGCCATGCGTGTCGGTGAAGAAGTAGCGGAGCCCTGCGTCCTTCAGGTGGCGGTCGAGCCCGGGATAGTAGCCGCACTCGCCGAGCCAGATGCCCTGCGGTCGCACGCCGAAATGCCGCTCGTGGTTGTTGGCGGCGACGTGCAGCTGCGCCTCGACGGCGCGCGGCGAGTGCCGAAGGTTGGGCAGGAAGCCGTGGGTGGCGCCGCAGGTCAGGATCTCGAGGTTGCCGCGCTCGCGATAGTGGCGGAAGCCGTTGAGCAGGTTGCGCGAGAGCGAGTCGAACTTGAGGCGGCAGGCCTCGAAGCGGTTGCGGTACATCGCCGCGAGCGCGCCCAGGCGCGCGTCGTGCTTGAGCCGCTCGCACTCCTTCTCCGCCAGCTCGCGCAGGCGGTCGAGGTGGGCCGCGTAGCGGTCCTGCAGCAGCGGGTCCGCCAGCATCTCGCACAGAGGCGGCGTCAGGCTCATCGTGATGCGGAAGGGAAGGTTGTCCTTCTCCAGCGCCTCGAACTCCATCAGCAGCGGGATGTAGGTCTCCGTCATCGCCTCGTAGAGCCAATCCTCCTCGAGGAAGCGCGCGTGCTCCGGGTGGCGCACGAAGGGAAGATGCGCGTGCAGGACGAAATTCAGGTATGCCATGGCGACGAAGGGCTCAGGCCCGCGAACCCTTCGAGGCGCGACGCAGCGCGCCGGAACCGAAGGAGGAGCCGAGCGAACCCGGAGCGCCGAAGTCGGGAGTCTCGGGCCCGGAAGACGGCCGCGCGCGGCCGAAGCCGGTTTCGGACGCGCCGAGCGGGCGCGCCGCCTCGAGGTTGTATTCGAGCACGCCGCCGCGCGACGCAAGACCCGACCGTTTCAGGCGGCGGCGCGTGGCCGACCAGCTTTCGGGCGAGTCGGACACGTTGGAATCGAGCAGCGAGATGAAGTGGCCCTGGCTGCCGAGCCAGCCGATCTCAAGCCGGTACGAAAGGCCCGAGTGCGGCACGCGCACGTACCAGCGCCGCGCGGAAAGCGACACGGGCATGAGCGCGTAGTTGGCCTCGAACAGGCCGCGCGCTTCCCAATTGAGGCGCATCGCCTCGCGATACTCGGCGCCGGCGTGCTTGGTCTTGTCGGCCTGCGCGAAGCGCTCCGGAGTGATTTCCCAGTAGGCAAAGAGGTAGTCCGGGTCCTTGACCATCAGGGTCAGGCGGTCTTCTCCGTAAGCTTCCGGCAGTTCGGGCGCGCCCTCGGCGAAGCCGTAGTTGCGCGCGTGCTCGCCGATGGCGAAGGACTTGGGACGGCGGGGAGGTGGGGCGGTTTTCTTCGCGGCCGGTTTCTTGGTCGTGATTTTCTTCGCCGCTTTCTTCGCGACCTTCTTCTTCGCCGCGGGCTTTTTGGCAGCGGATTTTTTCGCGACGACCTTTTTGGGCGCTGCCTGCTTCGGCCTTTCGGCCTCAGGCCCGCGGCCCTTGGCGACGGGTTTTTTCAGGGATTTCTTGGCGACCGGGTTTTTAACTGGGGATTTTTTCGCGAGTGTTTTGGTTGTCGCTTTTTTTGCGGACTTTTTCTTTGCAGGGGTCCGGTTAGTCTGTCCGCGCTTCGCCTTTTGCACCGGAACCCCCCTTTCGATGGAAGGACGGAAGCTATCGGCGTCTGCGGGCCGGTTGTCCCCAAACGCTGACCCCCACGACGGAGGCTGACAGTTTCACGTAGTCTTCCGTGAACAAGGTACCACTCTCCAAGCTTCGGTGTCCATACTTCACCGCGAAGTCGAGCTGATGCCCGCGAAGACCGAGAGGCATTCCGAAGCCCGCGGTGGCGTACACCTCGGGAACTTCGCGCAAGTACAACATCTTGTATCCGGCGCCGGCTCTCCATGCGGTGCGTTTGAGCAGGCCGTCGAAGGCGCTCTGGGAGGCCCGGAACTCGTAACCCGCTCCCACCGACCATGCCGGGTTCAGGAGGCGGGTATCGGTCCAATTTTCGTAAACGACATCAAAAATGGCCGTCTGCCGCTTGTCCGGGCGCCATGAAGCGCCAAAAGACACGGTTTGGGGCAGGTCGGCGGTGGTGTCCGCCACCGGGTCGGATCCCTGATAAGTGGTCGAACGCGAGCGCTCCACGTCGAGGCTCGCCGAGTGCGAGTAGGCCAGGGCGAGGTCCAGGTTCCGGGGAAGGCGGACCATGACCGAGATCGTGGGATAGGAGCCCACGGCGCTCGTTTCCAGGGTCGTGTCGGCCAGGTCTTCGGCTTCGGCGGGAGCCGTTCCGGTGAAGTCGGTGGAACGAATGTAGCGGTCGCGACCCAGGACGAGGTTTTCAGCCACACCCACCGACAACCACGGGCGGATGGCGTAACCCCAGCTCGCCCCGAGCGTGTACAGGCCGCCCTCGGCGATGTAGCCGGTCGTCGCGGAGTCGCCCGAACGAGCCATGCGGGCCTCGAAGTTCCGCTGGAAAGCCTGCTGATAATAAGCGCCGAAGGTGCCGAACGTCTTGGTCTTCACCAAGGTCGCGAGGCTCGGGAAGGCTCCCGTGGTCTGGCGGGTCGAGGATGCGTCGTCACGCAGCCAGTCGACGTCGTTCTCGAGCGTGGCGGTGAAGACGGTCTTGTCGTTGAAGGCGGTGCGCGCCGGATTGGAAGGGTAGAACCCTCCCCCGAGCGGAATGGATGCCATGCCCGCCTCGCCAAGCGCTCGCTCGCGCGCGCCCATCGGGGCCACGGGCATGCCGAAGCCTTCGGGGTGGACGGAAAGCGGGGAAAACTCCGCATGGGCCGCGGCCGCAAGCAGGGCGGGGAGCGCGAAGGCGAGGACACGTCGATTCACGGACGAGCCCTTCATGGACGGGGGCTTCATGGACGAGCCTCAAGGGGATACAGGTACAGGTCGAGGCCGACGTAGACCTTGCCGCCGGCGCCGCGCTTGAAGTCGATCTCGCCGAACACAGGGTATTGGACGGGGCGATACGACGAGCCCGAGATCGTCGAGGTGTCGTAGGCGGCACGGCGCACGCTCTGGAGCAGCATGTCGGGCACCGATCCCTTGCCCGCTTCGGTCACGCGGTTCAGCACGTTGCGCACGCCATGCGTGGCGCGCACGGCCAGCGAGTCGGCGCCGGGGCGCCAAAAACGGACGCTCAGTCCCGAGTTCGAGGTGACCTGCTTGCCGGTCGAATCGAAAATGGAGTTGGGTTCGGCGATGCCTGACACGCTGAAGAAGACCTCGACGTTCAACTGACCGGCCTGCGGCCGCACGCCCACCGTGGTGGAGCGCGGCCAGCCCGTCTGGCGGCGCGCCGCGAACTCGCGGCGCAGGCCGTTGGGAGAGACGGTGAGGGTATCGAAGGCGGAGGCGGAGGTGCTCGAAGCCCAGTGGAAGATGATCTGTCGCAGCGTCGTGTCGGCCGGGTAGGCGCGATACGACACCACCAAGGTGTCCGGGACGGAAGTGGGGCCGGTCCCGTGCATCGGCAGGCCGATGCTCGTGCCCGTCGTCACGGCGATGTCGTCCTGGAAGGAGGCGGTGTCGTTGTCGAGGCTGTCGACGTCCGAAGTGAGGCCCATGTCGAGGGCGAAGGGGCCCTGCACGCGCGTGAGCGCGGCGTCGACGGGGAACTTGAGCTTCGCGTAGGGCACGTAGAAGCGGCGATCGAACGTGGCGCCCGGCGTGGC
>DATAHJ010000308.1:0-5104 GCA_036263275.1 Fibrobacteria bacterium
CGCTTCTTCGACGCCTACCTCAAGCTGTCGAAGGTGGGCAAGCTGGAGTTCGAGTTCCCGCCGCGCGAGTTCAAGCCGCGCGGCAAGGGCGGCTTCGCGAAAAAGACCGAGCCGGGCGCGGAGAGCTGAAAGCGGGATTCACCATCCCACTCCCATGAAATAATCCGGGAACCTCTCCCGTAACGACGTGTAGCCATCCGTCGTCACGATGAGATGATCCAGCAGCGGGATCCCCAGCAGGCGCCCCGCCTCGGCCAGCCGCCGCGTCGCGACCAGGTCTTCGGCCGAAGGATCCAGCGACCCGCTCGGATGATTGTGCGCGGCGAGGATGCTCACGGCACGGTCCTCCAGCGCGCAGGCGAAGGTCTCGCGCGGATGCACCTGGCTCTGGTTCGCGAGCCCGACCGTGATCTCGTGCGCGCGGATGACCTGATGGTTCCCGTCGAGTGTCAGCACCACGAAGCACTCCTGCCTCCGGTCGCGCAAGGATCCCAGGCAGTTGAGCGCATCCGCCGGTTTCCGGATGCGCACCCGGCTGCGGCGCATCAGGAAGCGGCGCGAAAGCTCGAGGGCGGCGAGGATCTGGCAGGCCTTGCTTTCGCCGACGCCATGGATGCGGCAAAGCTTTGGAAGGGTGGGGACTTCGTCCGCTTTCTCAAGGTGGACCAGCACTTCTCCCGCGAGGGCGAGCACATCCTTCCCCCTCTGGCCCCGCCCGAACAACACCGCGAGCAACTCCTGGTTCGAAAGCGACTCGGCTCCCTCGCGGGAGAGCTTCTCGCGCGGCCAAAGGGCGGGATCGAGCGTCCTGAGCGTATGCGGGGCGGGAGACGAAGCGTGGGAGAGCATGAACCCATTGTAAACGGAGGGCGAAGCGCGGACTTCCCGGATCCGTGACGGCCGTCACGCCCGGGGCGAAAAAAAGCGCCGGACAGAGGGTGTCATTTCGGGACGTCCATGGTTTCCCGGACGACGACTCACTACTTTTGCGGATGTGGTTCCCCGCATCCTTCTTCGTCCCATCGTGCCCGCCCTGTTGCTTTGGGCCGCCGTGATGCTCACCCTGTTCCTGATCACGGACATGTTCGTGATGCCGTGGGTGGCGGGCAGGTTCCGGCCGGTGGCCACCGTGCCCGTGCTTCGCGGGCTTGAGCCCGAGGCCGCGGCGGACACCTTGCGTGCGTACGGCCTGCGCTTCGCCGTGGACACGGCCGTCGACTATAGCCGGACCATCCCCAAGGGCCGCATCCTGTCGCAGACTCCCGACTCCGGCGCCGTGGTCAAGCAAGGGCGACGCGTGTGGGCGCGGCTCAGCCTCGGCCGGGAGCCCATCATTCGTCCCACGCGCGGTCCGTGATGCGCCGCGCCATGCCGCGCTTTCCCGTTTTCGTCGCGGCCTTTGCGTGCGCCTTCGGGGCGGCGTTCCCCGCGACCAAAGCCGTGTCGTCCGCGACTTCCGCGGACGATGACAGCGCCGCCGTCGCGCGCGAATATTTCCTGCGCGCCCGCGACGCTGAGCGACGCGGCGACGCGGCGACGGCTTTGGAAGCCTACGGCCAAGCCTTTCACCGCGATCCGAAAAGCCGCGACCTTTGCTTCCTGTACCTCGGGAGATTGGCGGGCGCGGGCGAGGTGGACTCGGCGGTGGCGACGGCTCGCGCCTGCGAGCGCCTGGCCGGTACGGGTGACAAGGCCGCGCTCGATGTCAGCGAACGGAAGGTGCTCGGCGCCGTGGCGCTGCGCGCGGGCGACCGCGCCTCGGCGCTTCGCCATTATCGCGCCGCGCATGATCTCGACGGCGACGATGGCGACGTGCTGCTGGTGCTCTCGGGGTTGTACGAGGCGGCCGGTGAGTGGGAGGCCTACCTCGGCGTCGCCGAACCGTTGCTCCGCCGCCTCGATTATCCGTCGGCGTTGCTGGACCGGATCGCGCGCGCCTACGGCCGCCTGGACCGTCCCGATTCCGCGCTGCTGCCCTTGCTACGAGAGGCGTGGGAGGAGACGGGCACGCCTGCTTACGGACAGGCGCTCGCCATCGTCTATGAGGCGCAGGATCGTCCACTTTCGCTGCTGGATGTCGCGCGCAGCCTCGCCGAGGCGGAGCCCGGACCCGGCGCCGACTGGATGCTCGCGCGCGCGTACGCGGGCGCGGACCGTCCCGATTCCGCGTTGATCGTGTCGGAGCGCCTGCTCAAGGACCCGGATGCGGGCGACCTTCCGGGCGTGCGTTACCTTCGGGCCTCGCTGCTGTTCGATCGCGGTCGCTACAAGGAAAGCCTGAAGCTGGCCTCGGCCTTGGCGCGCGAGTTCCCGGACGTGGCCGCCGACCATCTCCTTGCCGGCTCCGCGGCCATGGAACTGCGTGATCCCGGCGCGCGCGCCAGCCTCGAGAAGGCTTATGCGTTGGCACCGGGCGATCCGGACATCCGCGCGCGACTGGCTTATGCGGACTATGTGGCGGGGGATACCGCGCGCGCGTCTTCGCGCCTGGTTTACGCTGAGGGGGATCCCGAGGAGCGCCTCATGCTCGAAGGCGCCGCCCAAGGCCGCCTCGCGCGCGAGCTGGAGCCCCGCGGCGCTTGGGAGCGCCCTTCCGTATACTCCGACAGCGTGGCCGCGCGCCGCCATCGCCTCGAGGCCGTCGCGCGATTCGAGAAAGTGATCGCCCGCAATTCGGGCCAGCGTGCGGCCCTGTTCGAGGCGGCGGCGCATCTGGAGCGGCTGGGCGAGCGCGAGCGCGCCAAGGAATTGCTGCGCAGGCTCATCGCCAAGGATACGGCCAACGCCTTGGCCATGAACTATCTCGCCTACACGTTGATTGAGCAGGATACCGTGACCGACGCGGAGCGCGAGGAATCGGGCCGGCTACTCGCGCGTGCGCTGGAACTCGCGCCGGAGAACGGGGCGTACCGCGACTCGAAGGGTTGGTGGTACTACCGCGCCGGGGAATATGATTCGGCATACACTTGGCTGACGGCGGCCACGGAGGCCATTCCCGGGGATCCGTCCATTCTGGAGCACATGGTGCTTGTCCTGCACGCACTGGGCCGCAGGCCCGAGGCCTGCGAGGCATGGCACAAGCTGCAACGGCTCGACCCAGGCCATGCCGGCTTGTTCCTGCATTGTCCCGAGGAACCAAAGCCCGCGGCAGGTTCGCGAAAATCCGTCCACTGATGTCCGTCTCGACCCCATCCCCGCGTTGGTCCTTGGTGTTGTGCGTGTTGTCGCCATGCTTGCTCGCGGCCTGCGCGGCCCCGGTCCGCGATCCTTGGGGCGCCGCCGTCACTCGCGGGGAAACCGTTTCGCATGGCCTTCCGGCGTCCTTTCAGGCCGACCTCGGGGTTCTTCCGCACGCCGCGGGTTCCTTGCCGTTCTCCGCGCGGCTGTATGGCGAGGCGCGCCCGTCCTCCGATTCCTCCTGGAGCTTGTCACGCCGCTATCGCCTGGACGTCTTCGGCTTTCCCTCGGCGGTGGTGGCCTCGTGGGTGTGGAACGACGGAAGCTGGTTGTTGGTTCGCCACGATCGGCGCGAGGCGATCTCCGGAGAAGGCGTCTCGCTCGGGGATCCGGATTCGCCCGTGCGCATTCCCGATGTGCCCGCGGTTCTCGGGGTTCTCGCGGGCGAACCTCTGCCCGGTTACCCCGGCTCGGGTCAGCCGGTCGCGGATGGAGGAATCGTGCGATGGAGCTATCAGGGAGAGACCTGGCAAGCCCGCATCGATCCGAACACCGGGCTCTGCCGGAAGGCGGAGTCGCCCTCCCTCGCCCTGCTCTACGCCCGGCATCACCTCCATGATGGTGTCGTGATTCCTGATGAAATCCGGATTCTCGCGGATGGGGATACCTTGGTGTCGTTGTCGGTTCGGGATTGGAAAGCCGCGCCCGCCTGGAAGAGAGACCCTTTCCTGCTGGTGGCGCCTCCCGGCTATGAACGAAAATGAGGCGGCATCCCGGATAAATCGGCCTTGTCCGCCTTTCCTTCCGGATTTAACTTTACGCCCCTGTGGTGGACGTAGCTCAGTTGGTAGAGCAGCGGTTTGTGGTACCGCTGGCCGGGGGTTCAAGTCCCCTCGTTCACCCCACTTTTCCTTCTTTTTGCAGTACGACCGTTATCCGAATCCCCTGAAATCCGGGATAAAGGGATTTCGGGGATAGGGCCAAACGGTGTTGTGAGGGACAACTCCTCTCCAAATTGCTGAAAATTTGGCAAATTTCGATAACCGTTTCCCCACCTTCGTCCTGCAATCAGGACGTCGTCCCGGCTCGTATCCGATCCCGAATCAAAGTGTTATCGTAAGCCCTAAACGGTTTCCCGCTACGGAAGTCACTTCGGGTCCCGAACTATATTTGGTTAAAATGCGTGATTTGAGGGTCAATCGTCGTCACGTGGGAGGGGTATGCTTGCCCTGATTCCGTGGCTGGTCGCCGCTGCGCTTCTTTCGGCGGTCCTGCTCAATATTTTGTCGCGCACGTCCCTCGCGAAGCACTTCGCAGACATGCCCGGGCATCGCAAGGTGCATGAGCGCGTGGTTCCCCGCCTCGGCGGCATCGGCATCGTGTTGTCATTTTTGGTGCTGATCACGACGGCTCAAACTTTCGGCTTCTGGGACATTTCCCACCGCTTCCTCCTTTCCGTCGTATTCACGAGCCTGTTCATCCTGGTGGCGGGCGCCTTCGACGACACCCTTTCGCTCGGCTACAGGTCCAAGTTCCTCCTGCAGTTCCTGCTGGCGGGCATCGTCGTCTGCGCCTTCGGCCTTCACTTCGACAAGGTGTCGCTCTTCACCGCCGACGTCTCCCTGGGCGGATTGGGCATGGTCGTGTCGATCTTCTGGATGGTCGGCCTGATGAACGCGATCAACCTCATCGACGGCATCGACGGCCTCGCGGGCGGCGTCGCCGTGGTGGGCTTTGCCGGCGTGGCGGCCCTCGCCTTCGGCGCGGGGGACTCGGATCCCGTGGCGGTCTGCGCCCTGCTCTCCGGGGCGGTGCTCGGCTTCCTCTACTACAACTTCCAGGACCGGCGCAAGATCTTCCTCGGGGACACGGGCTCCCAGTTCCTCGGGGCCATGCTGGCGCTCCTCACCCTGGAGATCCACGATTC
>DATAHJ010000309.1:0-3610 GCA_036263275.1 Fibrobacteria bacterium
CACCCTGGCGTCAAACAAAACGGCGCGCATCAAGCATTCCCGTGAGGATCAGGCATTCGATCAGGTGGCTTCGGGCGCGAAGGAGCGCGGAACGGTCCCCGCGCAGGCTTCCCGCGATCGCGAAGGCCGGCGCGCGCAGGATCGAACGCAGGAAGAATATGCCCCGAAGGGCCCCTGCCGCAACGCGGCCGCGCATCTTCGCGAAGGCGCGAAGACGGCCGGCGTCCGAGATTACCAAGGAGCGCAGGGTTCCGTGCGAAATTCCGCCTCCGCCGTAATGCACGATCGAAACGCCCGGCACGTACCAACTCGTCGCGCCCCGGGCCCGGCCGCGCCAGCAGAATTCGACATCCTCGCCGTACATGAAAATATCCTCGGAGAGCCCCCCCATGTCGAGGTATAGTTGACGATCAAGCAGCAGGAATGCGCCGCATAGCCAGTCCACGCGCAGGGGATCCTGTGCTGCCGCCAACGGCTGTTCGCGTCTTCGCATCGCGCCGTTGACGGTGGAGAAGACCTCGCGCAAATAGGTGCGCAGGGTGGGGAAGGGTTCCGCGCTCACCTGCAGGCTGCCGTCCGCGTTCAGCAGGCGGCAGCCGACGATTGCGGGATTTCGCTCCTCGAGGACACCTAAGCATGCGGGGAGGACTTCGGCATCGAACCGGGTGTCCGTGTTGAGCAGCAGCACGTTGCGGCCGGTTGCGCGGGAAACGCCGAGGTTGTTGCCGCGCGCGAATCCGGAATTCTCCGGATTGCGGATCACGGTGATGTCAGGATGGCGGGATTCAAGGTGGTCGGCGCTTCCGTCGCGGGACGCGTTGTCGACCACGATGATCTCCAGCGACGTCGATCGCTCGTGGCGCTTCAGCGAGGTGATCGCGGTGTCCGCGAGTTCGCGGGTGTTCCAATTGACCAGGATGACGGAGATCAGGGGCGACGAGGTCATGGCCGCCTTTCGGAAAGCCTGCGGCTGGGCTTTCCCAGCCAACCCCAAAGCGTGCCGCGCGCATGCTTGAGGTGTCGCTGCGCCGAGTGTCCGCGGCCCCGAGCGGCGGACCAGGCGGCCTGCCCCGAAAAGTGAAGCAGGAGCAGGAGGAACACCCATGCCGTTCCGAACGGGTTCGAGGTTTTCCGGAGATAGATCCGCCAGCTTTCGTAAAAGGTCGCGATGATCGGCAGGGGCTCGCGATTTTCCGAGGAGCCTCCGCCGAGGTGGATGGCCTTGCAGAATGGGAGGTACTGGATCGTGCGGCCGTGTCTCCATGCGCGCGCGGCCCACTCGGTCTCCTCGAAATAGAGGAAGAAATCCTCGTCCAGGAGGCCGATGTCCCCAAGCAATTCCCTGCGCACGAGAAAGTACGCCCCGCAGGGGAAATCGATCGGGTGGTCTCCTTCGTGCATCGCGGGTGAGACGGCCCGCAGGGCGCCGAACTTTCGCCCCAGAAGCTCCTTCATCAAGGTGCCGGGGCTGGGGAAAAATCCGTACGAGGGACCGGGCGTTCCGTCCCCATTCATGAGAAGGCCTCCCGCCCCGAAGGACGCTGGATGCTTGCGCAGATAATCCATGCCCTGCATCACGGAAGCGTCGACGAGAAGGGCGTCATTGTTCAGCAGCAGGATGAATTCTCCGCGGCAGCGCCGCAGCGCGGCATTATTGGCCGCAGCGAAGCCCAAGTTGCGGTCGTTGAAAATCGCGGTCACCTTGGGGTTTTCCGCCGCATGCGCCCCGAGCCACGGAACGGTGCCGTCCGTCGAGGCATTGTCCACGACCCACACGTCGTATTCCAGGAGCCCGTCCAAATGAGTGGAAATGCTTCGGAGGCACTGTTCCAGCAGCGAGCGCCCCTGAAAACTGACGATTATGATGGAAAGCAACACGGGACAAAAATAACCCGAGACACGTCAAATAGTGGAAACAGGCCCCCATCTTGGTAGCTTATGGGACGCCTTTTCAAGAGCAGGAGACTTGCCTTGCAGCCGAAGCATTTTCATTTCCGGGGCTTCTCCGTGGCCGTTTGTCTCATCGCCTTCCTCGGCGGCGCTTTCGCTCAGGAATACGGCGAAGTCGGGGAATCGCGGCCTTACGTGGGAAGCGCGTCCGCGTCCACCGAGCGCGCCACCGCCGCTTCCAAGGCGTCGGCCCCCATCGTGAATGAAGAGGCGGCGATGTTCTCCGCCGTGAACGAATCCACCTACGTCGTCGGGCCGGGAGACATCCTTTACATCGCGCTGGGTTCGCGCAGCCTGTATGCTCCGGTCGGCCCCGATGGAAACGTCATCGTCGAATCATTTCCGCCCATCTCCGTGGATCGGAAGACCTTGGTCGCCGCCAAGCGCGCCGTGACGGAAAACCTTTCGCGCTTCTACAAGGGCGGCGCCATTTACGTCGCCCTCGCGGGCGCCAAAAAATTCCAGGTGTCGATCACCGGAAGCATCAACGTTCCGGGCCTCTACACCATGGAACCCGGGGCCCGCCTGCTGAACCTGGTCACGGCCGCAGGCGGGGCCTCGATCCATTCTTCCTTCAAGGTCACCATCCACCGGGCTTCCGGGGAATCGATTGAAATCGATCGCGGCGATTATTTCACGGGTAACGACGTGAACAAGGACCCGCTCCTGCTCCAAGGCGATCAGGTCTTCCTGCACGAGTTCGACTACAGCGAGCCGCTGATCTATCTGCGCGACGGGGCGAGCTTCAAGCCGTTGCAAATCAACCCGGGTGAAACCGTCGCGCAACTGCTGGCGAAGGCCGACGGCTTTTCGAATCCCCGGCCTTGGGATTACATCGACGTCTATAAGGACGATATTTTCGTGAAGCGCATTTTGCGGAGCGAGGCTGCGACCTACGTGCCCGAGGCCGGCGTCACGCTGGACGTGGGCCTCACCAAGGGCGTGGTGTTCGTGCGAGGCACGGTGATCTCTCCCGGGATGGTCCCTTACAACGCGTCCTTCACGGTCTACGATTACATGGCCCTTGCCGGGGTCACGACGAACACGGGAAACCTCGAGCACGTCGATGTGCGTGATGCACGTGGAAAGACCCGCAAGGTCGATCCCGCCCGCGCGACGCTCCTGCCGGGAGACCATATCCTGGTCCCGAGATCCTTCGAGGCGAAGACGCGGGACTACGTGGGTCTCGTGGTGTCGATCTCGAGCCTGGCGGTGGCCATTGCCACCTTCCTCGTGATCACCCAGCAGTAGTCGGGATTGTTCGGGTTCACCCCGAAGCGACGAAGATAGGGTGGCTTACGGGGCCAGGAGATCCATCAACGAGGTCCCGATCGATCGCACCGAGAAGCCCGCTTCGACGATGGAGCGATTGTGGTGGGCGGCTTTCCGCCATTCGCCGACATCCTCGAGCGTTCGAAGCCCCTGGGCCAGTGATTCAACGTCATTGAAAATCGGCATCCGGAAGGATTCCAAGCCTTCCGCGCCCAACGGCGTGGAGACGATGGGCCGACCGAACGCGGCGGCCTCGACCACCTTTGTTCTCAAGCCCCTGCCTTCGCGGACCGCATTGACAAAGACGGTGATATCCGCATAAAACCGGGAAACGTCCGGGATGTTTTCAAGCAGCCTGATGGCGGGGTTTCCTTCGCAGGCATCCCGC
>DATAHJ010000310.1:0-1865 GCA_036263275.1 Fibrobacteria bacterium
CGCTCGATTTCATCCTTGGTATGGTGGATGAAAAGGGCGCGGGGGCCGGGCTTCACCACCGGATAGGCCGCCGGTTCCATCGGCAGCTCGACGAGCACGTCGCGGCTGTCGGTGGAGGCGCCGTCGTCGGGCGCTTCCACCGTGTCGGGGAACACCAGCGTGACGGGGAAGGGGAAGGCGAGCCAGGCCTTGCGGTCGGCCGCGCTCGCGCGCCCCGCGTCGGTGATCACGAGCGCCATCCGGAAGAATCCAGGCGCTTCCGTCTGGCCGATCAGCAGGCGCAGGGCGTAGGCGCGTCCGGTCTCATCCAGCAGCAAGTATTCGGCCGCGTCGGCCTTGCTTCCGATCTCGCGCCCTTCCGCCACGCGGAAGCCCGCTTGCGTGGCGCGCGTCTCGAGCTCGTGGGCGAGGGTGTACAATGGACGTCCCCGTGGGAAGGTCGCTTCGATGAAGCCTCCCCGCCGCTTCACGCCGCGCGGCACGGCGCCGTTCCCGATGGCGAAGGGCAGGAGGATCTTGTCGCGGAAGGCCGCCAGCGTGTCGCTCTTGAAAAGCGCCGGGGCGCCCTTTTCCCAGGCCGCGCGGGTCGCGGAATCCAGCGCCGCGGGAGCCGCGGTTTCCGCGGGCTTTTCCTCGGCGCGGGAGAACAAGCGCCCGGAAAGCAGGCCGAGTCCCGCGAGCAGCGCGACGGCGATCAGGATCCACAGGAAGCGGCGTGTCTTCACGTTCGGAGAAAGTAGCAAGCGGGGTTCGCATTTCGCATTTTTCTTCCGTGCTTCCAATCCTCAAATTTTCGCCCGTCCTTCTTTCCAAGCCTTGGGGCGGAGACGCATTGCATCGCGTGCTGGGAAAGGGGAGCGCGCAGGACGACCGCATGGGCGAGTCCTGGGAGCTTTCCGATCGTCCCGAAGCGCCAACGCCGATACGGGGGGGCGCCTTCGACGGCCGCACCCTGTCCGTTGTTCTGTCGGGAGACGCGCAAGCTTTGCTGGGCGACTTGAGCGAGATGGGCGAGCAACAGGTCGACGGCGGCTTTCCGCTGCTCTACAAGTTCATCGCGGCGCGCGAGAAGCTCTCGGTGCAGGTGCATCCGGGCGCGGGCTCCCCAGTGGGAGAACCCAAGACCGAATGCTGGTACGTGGTGGAAGCGGCTCCCGGCGCGGAGCTGATCGTGGGCGTCGCGCCCGGTGGGCGAGGCCGCGAGGAAACGCTCGAGCTACTCAAGTCCTCGCGCTGCGAAATGATCCTCTCGCGGCTTCCAGCGCATCGCGGCGACGTCTTCTTCATTCCCGCGGGCACGGTGCACGCCATCACCGAGGGGCTGCTCCTCTACGAGGTGCAGCAGAATTCCGACACCACCTATCGCCTCTACGACTGGGGCCGCGTGGACGCGGCGGGCAAGCCCCGCGCCCTGCACGTCGCCGAAGCCGGCGCGGTCGCCGACCTCGCCGCGCGTGACGGCTATCGCATTCCGCCGCTCTCCGTGGCGCGCGATACGCACGCGGAGGATTTCCTTGTCGCCTGCCCGTACTTCGCGCTCGTCCGGTGGCGCGGCTTCATGGAACCCGCGCGTTTGGAGACGCATGGGCGCTTCCGCGTGGTCACGACCACGGCGGGCGCGGCCACGCTGCGCGGCGCGGACGGAAGCGTCGTGACGCTCCAAACGGGCGATACCGCGCTCGTGCCGGCCTGTCACGAGGCGGTCGTTGTCGAGGCCAAGTCTCCCGACACCGAGTTGATCGTCAGTTTCGTGCCGGACCTCGAGCGCGACGTGCGCGCGCCCCTGCGCGCGACGGGCCATCCGGACGAGGCGATCGCGCGGCTCTTCGGCCCGGCGGGCGTTGCGGTCTAGCCGCCTTTTCCTC
>DATAHJ010000311.1:0-2322 GCA_036263275.1 Fibrobacteria bacterium
CCCTGGATGCCGGGCACGCCCTGGGCCTTCAGGTAATCCGAAACAGTGACCACCGAGCCCTTGCCCTCCTCCGCGCGGAAGTTGGACGGGTAGGGGCAGACGTTCTTGACGACGAGGGCCGAGGCCTGAATGCGGGTCGACTCGACATCCTCGGCGTTGACGCCGTAGATGCCGATCTCGGGGTAGGTGAGGGTGACGATCTGGCCGGCGTAGGACGGGTCGGTGAGGATTTCCTGGTAGCCCGTCAGGGAGGTGTTGAAACAGAGTTCGCCTTCGACGCGGCCTTCCGCCCCGAAACCCTCGCCTTCGAAATAATTGCCGTCCTCAAGAGCCAGAACCGCCTGCATGCTCACTATCCCCCTGTCCCGTTTTTACCCCCCACTACCGCTCTGAGGGCCGCCTTGGACCCCGTTTTGGGTCGTTTGCGGCTGCGAGAAGTCCAGCCGCCTCCGCTCGGTGACGAGCGCGTCCAGCAGCTGATCGTGGGCTTCCAAAGGTAGTTTTTTGCGCACGACCTGGGCTTCGTAGGCCAGCCCCGCGCGCAGGGCCGTGCGGCCCTCCAGATAGCGGTCGTAAAAGCCTTTTCCGCGCCCCACGCGCCCGCCGCGCTCGTCGAAGGCCGCGCCGGGAATCAGGATCAACTCGGGTTCCGGCGCGCCCTCGGCCGTGAGTTCCCGCTCGGGCTCAAGGATCCCGAAAGCCCCTTCGCGAAGGTCGCGGTCGTAGTCGCGGACGGGGACCATTTCCATCCTCGGCCGGCCCGCGGCCTCATCGGCCACACGGGGCAAAAGGACGGTCTTGCCCGCCGCCAGGGCGGCGCGGATGATGCCCTCGCTGTCGATCTCGTCGCTCTTCCCGCAAAAGAGCGCCACGACCTTGGCCTTTCGCCAGGCTTCCCATTCCGAGAGCTGCGCAAGGGCGGATTCGGCCGCCTCCGCGCGCTCGTGGGCCGTCAGGGCGCGCACCGCCGTGAGCGCCTCGGCGCGCAGCGCGGCCTTGGCCTTGCGCACGGCGTCGGCGCTGTCGCGCAGGTTCTCCTCCAGCGCCAGCGCGTCGAACTGCTCCTTCACGTCGCGCTGGAGCGCGCTCCACTTGCGGCGCAGGCGCCCGATGGCACGCGCCGCGGGCGCGAGCTTCGAAGGGTCGAGGAACAGCACGGCCACGACGACAATGACGCCGAGCTCGCCGAAGCCCAGGGAGTCGAAGATCATGCGGGCACCTTCTTCGGAGTCGCCAGCGCGCAGACGCCGATCGAGACGACGTACAGCGCGCAGAGCGGAAGGGCCATCAGGAGCTGCGAGACGGGATCGGGCCCGGGGGTCAGCACGGCGGCCACGATGAAGATGATCACGATGGCGAAGCGGAAGAAGCTCCACATGCCCCGCGCGGAGATCAGGTCGAGGCGGCCGAGCAGGTAGACCGCGACCGGCAGCTCGAAGATGACCCCGAAGGCAAGCAGGAACTGGATCACGAAGGACGCGAAGTCGGATTGCCGCCAGCTTTGCGTGACCGCGCCGTGCATGTAATTGGCGAGGAACGCCAGCCCCGCGGGGAGCACGGTGTAGTAGCAGAACGCCGCGCCCACAAGGAACATCACCACGAAGCCGACGAAGGTGCCCAGGAACAGGACGCGTTCGTTGCGGTAGAGGCCGGGCGCGAGAAAGCGCCACACTTGCCAGGTGACCCAAGGAAAGGCGAGAAAGCACCCGACGATCAGGGAGAGCTTGAAGCTCGTCATCACCGTCTCCATGGGCGAGGTGGCGATGAAGGTGACGTTCAGGTGTTGCTTGGTGATGGGGCCGGTGAGCCAGGCCCACACCTGTTCCCATTTCCAATAGGCGATGCCCGCGCCGGCCACGATGCCGAAAACGGACTTCACCAGGCGGCTGCGGAGCTCGCGGAAGTGGCTCCAGAAAGTGGGCGCGTCGGCGACCAAGGTCGGGCGGCCGGGCTTAGGTGGAAGAGTCGGACTTGGTCTTCTTGGCTTCCTTGTCCGCTTCGTCCTCGCCGTCCTTCATGGCGGTCTTGAAATCCTTGATGCCCTTGCCAAGGCCCTTGCCGATCTCGGGGATTTTCTTGGCCCCGAACAGCAGGATGACGATGAGCAGGATGATGATGAGTTCGGTCGGGCCGAGATTCGGCATGGGAGCCTCCGGGGAGAGGGCAACAAGGTAGAAAGAGGGGAAGCAAGGAAAAGCGGGTTGTCCGTTGTCGCCCGGCCTTGGAGTCTTTTCTTCGTCGTTGTCGGAAAAGAAGAAACGCCCGCATTTTGTCGGTTTCGGACAACTGACAACCGACAACTGACAACCGACAACTGACAAC
>DATAHJ010000312.1:0-1840 GCA_036263275.1 Fibrobacteria bacterium
CCACCCGGAACCTCCACGAGGCGGATCCGCAGTGCGACCTGGACTACGTGCCGAACACGGCGCGCGAGGCCAAGGTGCGCGCGGTGCTTTCGAACTCCTTCGGGTTCGGCGGGCACAACTCGACGGTGATCCTGAAGGCCTTCGAGGGCTGATCGCTGGAAATGCGAAAAGAGAAATGAGAAATGCGAAATGAAAACGCGGGAGATGAGCGGCTTTCCGAATAGGATCTCCGTGTTGCGGCCTTTTTCCGCTTTTCGCTTTTCGCTTTTCGCTTTCCTCTCCGTTCTTGCCTTCCCCCTCCTCGCCGCTCCTCCCGCGCCGACGATCTCCGTCCCGGACCGGAGCAAGCCGAAACCGCTGGAGATCACGGATGCGCTGCGGGATTACTGCAAGCTGATCTACGCCTGCGGGCTCAAGGTTTCTTCGGGCACGTGTCCCGCGCCCGCCGACCTCGGGCCTCCCGCGCCTTATTCTCCCGAGAGCGACCGTTGCAAGGACGCGCGCGCCTTCGCGGCGCGCGGGGTGGGGCCGGAGCATCCCTTCTGGGGCTTCCGGCTGTATCGCTTCATGGGCTTTGAGTACCGCACCACCTACGAGATCGCGGACACCCTTCCCGTCTCGCGGGCGCGCCTTGAATACCTCATCGGGGACGTGCCGCTGGCGGCAAAGCTCGTGAGCCACTACCAGGAAGAGAAGTACACGGCCGAGTGGGTGGATTTCGAGCGGACCCATTTCAAGGGCACCAACGGCAAGCGCCTGCGGGGAGAGGCCAAACGCATCACCGGAAGCTTCGCCGAAGGCCGCCTCTACTACATGGGCTCCGGAACTGCCGAGTGGGGCTTCTGGACCCTGTACGGCCCGGCCATGATGGACTTCCAGTATCATGAGGTTCCCGGCAAGTCGCCGCGCGTGGCCTATCGCCTCAAGATCCTCGTGGCCCCCGGGAACGGCGTGGTCAATTCGATCATGAACCTCGGCCTCTTTCGCGGCCTCGTGCACTCCAAGATCACCAGCGTGCTCTCCGACATCTCGCAAGCCAGCCGCAAGCTCGACTCCACCGGAGGCAAGGACCTCGCCGGTGACAACGGCTGGTCGCCCGCCGAGAAGAAGAAGATCGAAACCCTCCTGAAGCTGGAGTAAGGCTTTCCCGATGTCCGTACCCGAAAAAACCTTCTCCACGACGGATCCCGCCATATCCTCCCTCCTCGAGGAATACGCCCCCAAGCTCACTCCCGACCGCCGCGCGCTGCTGCAGCGCGTCGTCGCGGCGCGCACCCGCCATTTCGCCATGGTGCTCGAGGACCTCAAGGACCCGCACAACATCAGCGCCGTGATCCGCACCAGCGAGGTGTTCGGCCTGCAGGACGTACACGTCATCAACGAGGCCAATCCCTACCGCGTCACGAAGTCCGTCCTCAAGGGCAGCTACAAGTGGCTCGACATCCATTGCCACGCGCGGCGCGCGGGTTGCTTCGACATGCTCAAGGCGCGCGGGTACCGCATCGCCGTCGCTTCGACCAACCACAGCGAATCGCTCTTCGATCTCGACCTGTCCATCCCCACGGCCTTCTACATGGGCTCGGAGGTGATGGGCAACCATCCCGAGACGCTGGCGCGCGCCGACGTGCGCTTCCGCATCCCCCAGCACGGGCTCACGGAGAGCATGAACGTGTCGGTGTGCGCGGGCGTGATTCTCGCGACGCTCGAAAGGTTCCTGCGCGAAAACGGGCGCGACAAGTACGGGATGGGCGAGGAGGAGCGCGCGGCCCTGCTGGCGACGTTCTACGAGCGCAGCGCGGCCGGGATCGACCGCAACTCGCCCGTGCATTATTGGGATTGA
>DATAHJ010000313.1:0-2596 GCA_036263275.1 Fibrobacteria bacterium
TGCCGATCTTGCCCTTCTTGTGGATGGGACCCGGCGCGATGCCGATCTTGCAGACGCCAGCCGTCGTGACGCCGGGGCAGTTCGGGCCGATCAGGATGTTCGGCCGCCCCTTGAGGGCTTCGTGCACGCGGAGCATGTCCATCACGGGAATGCCCTCGGTGATCGCGACGATCAATTCGATGCCCGCATCCGCGGCCTCGAGGATCGCGTCGGCGGCGAAGGGCGCCGGGACGAAGATCATGGTGGCATTGGCGCCGGTGGCCTCGCGAGCCTCACGCACGGTGTCGAACACCGGGAAGCCGTCCACCGTGGTGCCGCCCTTCTTGGGCGTCACGCCTCCGACGACGTTCGTGCCGTAGTCGCGGCACTTCTGCGAGTGGAACAGGCCGGCCTTGCCGGTGATGCCCTGGGTGATGAGGCGGGTGTTGTTGTCGATCAGGATGGCCATCGTATTAACCCTTCACCAGCTCGGCGACCTTGCGCGCGCCGTCTTCAAGGTCGTCCGCGGAGATCAGGTTCAGGCCGGAGGCCGCGATGGTCGCCTTGCCCTCTTCGACATTCGTTCCCTCGAGGCGCACCACCAGCGGCACCTTGAGGCCGGTATTGTTCACCGCGGCGATGATGCCGCGCGCGATGCGGTCGCAAGGCATGATGCCGCCGAAGATGTTCACGAGGATCGCCTTCACGTTCTTGTCGGAAGTGATGATCTCGAAGGCCTTGGTCACGGCTTCCTCGCTGGCGGAGCCGCCCACGTCGAGGAAGTTCGCGGGCTGCTTGCCGTAGTGCGCGATGATGTCCATCGTCGCCATCGCGAGGCCCGCGCCGTTCACCATGCACCCGATGTCGCCGTCGAGCTTGATGTAGCTGAGGCCGTACTTCGCGGCCTCGATCTCGCCCGGATCCTTTTCGGCGTCCGGATCGCCGCCCGTTTCCTTCTGGCGATACTCCGCGTTGTCGTCGATCAGCACCTTGGCGTCCAGCAGGATGAGATCTCCCGCGGCGTTCACCGCCAGCGGGTTGATCTCGAGCAACGAGCAATCGGCGTCGACATAGGACTTGTAGAGCTTGCGGGCGATGTCGGCAAACTGCGCCGCCTGCGTTCCTTCGAGGCCGAGAAAATCCGCCGCCGCCTTGAGAAGACCGTCATCAGGCCCCGTCTTCCAGTCGGGCCAAAGCTTGAGGATTTTCTCGGGCGACTTGTCCGCGATCTCCTCGATGTCCATCCCGCCCTCGGGGCTCAGGATGAACACGATGTTGGCCTTGGCGCGGTCGAGCGTGACGGCGAAATAAAGTTCGCGCTTCACCTGGCTCTGCTCCTCGAGCAGCACGGCCTCGATTCGCACGCCCTCGGGGCCGGTCTGGTGCGTGACCAGCGTCATGCCGATGAGCTGCTTCGAGACGGATTGCGCTTCCTCCGAACTCGCGAACAGCTTGATGCCGCCGGCCTTGCCGCGACCGCCGGTGAAGGCCTGCGCCTTCGCGACGCCCTTCTCTCCGCCCAATGCCTTAAGCGCGGCGGGAACTTCGGATGCGTTGAAGACGACTTCGCCGCGCGGCACGGGCAAGCCCGCCTTGCGCAAAAGGGCCTTGCCTTGGTACTCGTGCAATTTCATGGGCGATGCGCCCCTTTAAACACGGGGTGAAATGCGGGTTTACAGGGCAAAAATGCTTTATGTGACGGGATGGGGCAATGGAAAAAGCGGACAGCCCGGGCCGTCCGCTACTTCAACACCGGGCAGCCGAACTTCGGCGTCAGGTAGTGCCCCTCGGGCATCGGCTGGAAGGGCGCCGAGCGGGCCTTGACCATCAGCTTCAGGTTCGAATTGCGCAAACTGCTCACGAGCGCGCCTTGGGCGGTATGCAGCACCCCCATGATCGAGCAGCCGGAGGCGTCCTTGCACCCCTCGGGGTGCGTGAGGCAGTCCATCAGGTTGATGGGGCCCTCGGCGGCCTCCACGATGTCGAGGATCGAGATGCTCCCGGGATCCCTGGCCAGCGTCAGCCCGCCCTTGGGACCGGGCACGGCCTTCACCAACCCCTTGCGCGAGAGCCCTGCCATGATGCCGCTGAGGAAGCGCAGCGAAAGCCCCGAGTCCTTGGCCAGCACGGGCACGGCGACCGGCTTGGCGGCGACGCCCTCCCCCGCCGCGTCATAGTGACGACGCGCCAGGTTCTGCATGGCCCGCAGGGCATAGTCGGTCTTCCGCGTGAATTTCATGACACCCCAAATATACCAATCACAGGGGGACGGCTTCGGTGACAAAGGCGGGACGGTGGAGGGTAGAAGGTGGAAGAAATGAGCTTCCTACCCTCCACCTTCCACCCTCGACGATAGGAGGGCTTACGGAGAATTCCTCCTAAGTCTTATTGGGGGTTTTCTCCGTCGGCCGCTGCGTCGTTCGAGGTTCCTTCGTCGGCATCGTCCTCCCGGCTCTCTTGGCCATCTTCCCGCCACGACGCAGGAATCGCCTTCTTGTCCGACTTCGCGCCCAGCTTGCGGATGCCCTCGATGCGCGAAACCAGGTTCCCCTTGCCCTGCGAGAGCTTCGATTTCGCCTCTCCCAACGTGGCCTGCGCGGCGCCGAGCGCCTTGTCG
>DATAHJ010000314.1:0-2444 GCA_036263275.1 Fibrobacteria bacterium
ATCGCCCGGGTGGCCTGCCGGAATGTCCGGCATTTACCGTCACTTATAAGGGCTGACGAAGGGAGCGAGATGGCGTCGAGGGATACGAGTCGCGATGTGGTGGTCACGGGAATGGGGGTCGTCAGCCCGGTGGGGCATGACGTCGAGACCTTCTTCGGCAACCTGGTGGCGGGCCGGAGCGGAATCGCGCCCATCGAGCGCTTCGATGCCTCGTCGTACGCCACGACCTTCGCGGGCGAAGTCCGCGACTTCGACCCCACCCGGCATTTCGAGCCCAAGGAAGCCCAGCGCACCAGCCGCTATATCCAGTATCTCATGCACGCCTCGCTGGCCGCGGTCCATCAGGCCGGGCTCGACGTGGAAGCCCCCAAGGACCTGAATCGCGCCGGGGTGATCCTGGGCTCCGGCATGGGTGGCATGGAAGTCTTCACCGAGAACGCCGTGGCTCTCGGAACCAAGGGACACAAGCGCGTCTCGCCGTTCTTCGTGCCCATGTCGATCACGAACATGGGCAGCGGCATGGTGTCGATCCGCCTCGGATGGCGCGGCCCCAACTGGTCGGTCACCTCGGCCTGCACCACCGCCAACCATGCCCTTGCCACCGCCGCGGACCAGATCCGCCTCGGCCGCGCGGACGTGATGCTCGCGGGCGGCGCGGAAGAGTCGGTCTGCGCGGTGTCGCTGGCCGGGTTCTCGAACATGAAAGCCTTGTCGCGCCGCAATGACGAGCCGACCAAGGCCTCGCGCCCCTTCGACAAGAATCGCGACGGCTTCGTGCTGGGCGAGGGCGGGGGAGTGCTCGTCCTGGAGTCCCGCGCGCACGCCGAGGCGCGCGGCGCGAAGATCCTCGCCGTGCTGCGCGGCTACGGCATGAGCGCCGACGCCTACCACATGTCCGCGCCGCTCGAGAGCGGCGAGGCGGTGGCCCAGGCCATGCGCAACGCATTGGCCGACGCGGGCGTGAAGCCC
This sequence comes from Fibrobacteria bacterium, assembly GCA_036263275.1. GTDB lineage: Bacteria > Fibrobacterota > Fibrobacteria > UBA11236 > UBA11236 > UBA11236. The sequence continues at coordinate 970 of DATAHJ010000314.1, forward strand.
GAAGAGGTCGGCGTCGTCAATCCCCACGCCACCTCGACGCCGCTGGGCGACGCGGCGGAGTGCAAGGCCCTGGGCCTTGTCTTCGGCTCGCACCTGCCGAAGCTCAAGGTGACCGCGACGAAGTCGAGGACCGGCCACTTGCTGGGCGGCACGAGCGCGACGGAAGCCGTGGCCCTGATCATGTCGCTGAACAGCGGCACGCTGCATCCGACGATCAACGTCGAGGAGCAGGATCCCGATTGCCCGGTGGACTGCGTGCCGAACGTGGCGCAGAAAACCACGGCGACGATCGGCATCAGCAACTCCTTCGGCTTCGGCGGGCACAACAGCTGCGTGGTGTTCGAAAAAGGGATCTGAGTAAGTACTGATCGATTTCCAAAGAAAAAGCCCGGCTCTCGTGAGTCAGGCTTTTTGTTGGGGTGCGATTCCCGGGGTTAGGGTGAAAGCGGCGCATAGGCGTAAACCTTGCCATAGTCTCCGACGGCCCATCCGTGGTTTCGCCCGAGGAAAACGAGGTGCTGGCCGGCGCCCTCCAAGCCTTCCCAGGTCTTCCCGTCGTCGGTGGTTCCGAAGAGGGTGTTGCCGCGCGTCATGAAGCCGCGTCCGGAACCAAGTTTCCAGACATCCGTGACATAGGCGTCGTACAGGAGGATTTCGTCGGTCCACGTCTTGCCCCCGTCCGTGGTCCTCAGGAAATTTCCGAAGCTTCCCCCGGCCCAGCCATTCTTGTCGTCGGAAAAAGAAACGGCGTCGATGTAGTTGAACATCTCGGAGTCGGCCCAGGTCACGGTTTGCGCGGCCCAATGAGCGCCCCCGTCGGTCGTCCTCAAAACGCTGTGCCCGACGGCGATGCCGGTGCTCGCATTGAAGAAGTGCACGTCGGACAGGTAGGGAAGGCTGCTATCGTACTGCCCGACCCACGAGTCTCCTCCGTCGGTTGTCTTCAGCAGCGTCCCTTCATCGCCCACCACCCAGCCGGTCAGGGCGCTCACAAAATCCATTCCCCGCAATTTTGTTTCGACGCCGCTGTTCTTCGCGACCCAAGTCGCGCCTCCATCCGTGGTCTTGAAGATCGAACCGCCTTCGCCGACGACCCATCCGGTATTTTTATCCCAGAAATGAATGGACTCCAATGAGTTTCCCTGCAGGACGGTGGTATCCCAGGTGAGGCCTCCATCCTGCGTGCGCAACACGAATCCTCCACTGGCCTGTGACCATCCCGAGACCCATCCAGCTGTATCGTTCACGAAATCCACGCCGCTCAGGAACTCACCGGGGGCCTCGCGCAACTTCGTCCAGCCGCCGGGCAGGAATTTTTCGGACGAGTCTGAACTGGAAATGCAACTCGCGAGAAGGCCGGCAAGGAGGCCGGCCGCCAGAGGAAAGATGTGGCGCTGTGTTGGGTGAGTCAAAGAATTCACTCCTTGCGGAATTCGCCGCCAAAGGATCCCCGGACTCCGCACCAAGCCTGGCAT
>DATAHJ010000315.1:0-5562 GCA_036263275.1 Fibrobacteria bacterium
CCCGGGAAAAAGACCCCGCGCAAAGCCGTGACGAAGAAACCGGCAAAAAAAGCCGCGAAGGCCGCCAAGGCTTCCAAGGTCTCGAAAAAAACTCCCGGACTCAAGGTCGGTGACAAGGCCCCCGCCTTCAAGCTGAAGGACGATGCGGGCGCGACACGCACGCTGAAGGACTTCGCGGGAAAGACCCTGATCCTCTATTTCTACCCGAAGGACGACACTCCGGGGTGCACGCAGGAATCCTGCGATTTTCGCGATAATCTCAACCGGCTGACCTCCTCGGGCGCCGCCGTCGCCGGCCTCAGTGCCGACTCCGTGGAAAGCCATGTGAAATTCAAGAAAAAACACGGGTTGAACTTTCCCCTGCTGAGCGACCCCGACCATGAGGCCCTGAACGCCTATGGGGTCTGGCAGGAGAAAAGCCTCTATGGCCGCAAGTTCATGGGCATCGTGCGCAGCACCTTCGTGATCGACGGCAAGGGCATCATCCGCGCCGCGTTCCCGAAGGTCAGCGTGACGGGCCATGTCGACGAAGTGCTCGCCGCCGTGCGGGGGCTCGCATGACCGCCCCCCGCAAGGTCCTGATGCTGGGCGGCGGTTTCGCCGGCTACCGTTTCGTGCGCGAGCTCGGCGACAACGAGGCCTACGAGGCGACGATCGCCGCTCCCCGCAACCACTTCCTGTTCACGCCGCTCCTTCCGAGCACGACGGTGGGCACGCTGGAGTTCCGCAGCATCCTCGAGCCGCTCCGCCGGCAGGAAGGCGCCGAGTTCCACCTGATCGAGGCCCGCAAGCTCGACCGCGTCAACCGCGTGGTGACGGGCGTTTCCCCCCTCGACGGCAGCGAGGCCTCCCTCCCCTATGACGATCTCGTGATCGGCGTGGGCGCCGTGCCCGGCACCTTCGGCGTTCCCGGCGTGGCCGAGCACGCGATGTTCCTCAAGGAAATCGGCGACGCCCGCGGCATCCGCGGGCGCGTCATCGACAGCCTCGAGATGGCCGCCGCGCCCGGCACGACGCGCGAGGAGCGCGCGCGCCTCCTGACCTTCGTGGTCGTCGGCGGAGGTCCCACGGGCGTGGAATTCGCCGCCGAGCTGCACGACTTCATGATGGCCGACCTCGCCGGCGTGTACCCCGGCCTCGCGACGCGCGCGCGCATCGTGCTGCTGGAAGCCATGCCCAAGATCCTCGGCGCCTTCGACCAGTCGCTGTCGGACTACGCCGCGAAGCGTTTCCGCCGCTCGCGCATCGACGTGCGGCTCGGCGCCCGCGTCGTGAACGTCGCGGCCGACCGCCTGCAGCTGCACGACGGCACGGAAATTCCCTTCGGCCTCCTTGTGTGGGCGACGGGTAACGCGCCCACCGAGTTCGTGAAGGGCCTGGACCTGCCCAAGGACGGCGCGGGCCGCCTGCGGGTCGGGCGCGACCTCAAAGTGGAAGGCGAAGAGTCCATCTACGCCCTCGGCGATTGCTCCATCATCACCGAGAAGCCGCTCCCGGCGACGGGACAGGTGGCCGAGCAACAGGGACGCTACCTGGCCAAGGCCTTCGCGCAGCGCGCGAAGGGCAAGCCCGTGCAGCCGTTCGTGTACAAGCCCATGGGCATGCTCGCCTACGTGGGCGGCGGACGCGCGGTGGCCGACCTTCCCGGCGTGAAGTCGGGCGGGTTCATCACCTTCCTGTTCTGGCGCTCGGTGTACTTCTCAAAGCTGATGGGCGCCCGCAGCCGCGTTCTGGTGATGTTCGACTGGCTGAAGTCCCGCTTCCTGGGCCGCGATCTCTCGCGGTTCTAAGCGCTTCCAACAAACGGCGGGGAGCGAGATTCGCTCCCCGCTTTTTATTTCCCCGATCTTCCCGTCAAGCTTCCCAGCGCCGCCACGGGCGCGTGGATGGCACGCAGCCGCGTGGGCCCGAGCGGAAGGCGCTTTGCCCCGGCGCCATCTCCCGAGAACAACCACTCCAGCTCTTTGACGGAGAAGCCGCCCTCGGGGCCGGTGAGCAAGTGCAGCGCGACAGGAAGCGGCGCGGGCGTTTCATCGTCGCCGGGATGGGCCACAAGGAGCGGGATCGGGGCGTGGGCCGCACGCCAGGCGCGCAGGTCCTGCGGCGCATGGATGCGCGTGAGCCAGGATTTCTTGGCCTGCTTGAGCGCGACGACGCTTTTTTGCCTCAGCCTTTCGACGAGCTTGGTGAAGTCCTGCCCCTTGAACTCCGAGCTATGGTCGGTGACGAGAAGGAAGATATCGCCGAGGGCGAATTCGCATGCGCCCTCGGCGGGAAGTTCCGTGTCGCGACCACGCAGGAGCGGCAAGCCAAGCGCCCAGCCGGGCGGCTCGGGATCGCGGCGCATGAGGCCGAGGATCTCGGCAGCGCCGCGATCATCCTTCAACGCGGCCTTGTAAACGGAACCTTCACCCGTGGCGATCACGATCTCGGTCCCGGGCTTGAGGCGCAAGACCTTGGTGGCGTGGCGCGCTTCCTCATCCGGCAGGACGATCGATCGCGCGCCTTCAGGAACGGACGTATGGAACCAGGTTTCTGTGAAGGAGGAATGCATTGTCAAGAATCGAAAGGTTTTAGAGTAGGGCCTTACATCAGAAAAAATCAATGGCCACAAAGAACACGAAGATCGCAAATAAAATTCATGCTCTCTATTTTGTGTTCTTTGTGTTCTTTCGCGGCCATTCTTGCCTTCCTCACCCTTCCGCCTCGTACACCTTCGCCGCGATCCCCAGCGCCTCGACTTTCTCCCGGATCGCGGTCAGGAACTCGTGGCTCTCGGCCGTGATCGCCGCCTCGGCGGGGCGGCGCGCCACGGTGTAGATCTGGACTTCCGCGATCCGCGACCCGGACTCCCGTATTCGCCGAAGTCGCCCCAACCACGCCTGCGTTTCGTTTTCGTCCCACCCTTGGCCCAGGTACTTGCAAAAGAAAGACTGGATCTTGAACGGGTGCCCTTGGCCCAAGGCGATCAGGTTCGCCTCGATGCGATCAAGCGAAACGCGGCTGATGTTGATCCGCTGGTACCAGGCTTCCGTGCCCGCGTCGAGCTTGGCCCACACCTCGCCGTTCTTCGAGAGAAGCGAGGCCACGCCCGCGCGCACCGGCGCGCGATCCAGGAGCGTCGCGTTGGTGATGAGCACCAGCTTGAAGTCGAGCTCGGGGCGCGAAGCCTGGACTTCCGCCAGCGCGGCGCATACGGCGGCGAACTCCGGGATCATCGTCGATTCGCCGTCGCCCGAGAGCGCCACGTCACGAAGCTTCTTGCGCTCATCAGGCAACGCGTCGAACACCGGCAGCCTACAGACGCCGTCCGCGTCGACGGAGGCCAGCAGCATGCCGACTTCGTCCTTCAGCCGCTCGATATCGACAGGCTGCGGTCGCCCCGCGACGGTGCGATCCACCTGGCAATAAGGGCAGTCGAAGTTGCAAAGCTTGTCGAGGTTGACGTTGACGCCCAGCGACACGCCGCCCGAGCGGCGCGAAAGCACCGGGTAGGCGTACGTGAAGTCCGCGTATTCGCGGGGATGCAGGCGATGAAGCGCCCCCGCCGAAGCGCTCACGGCTTCTCCGAGTGACGGCGCGCGGGGTCGAGCACGGGCGAACTTTCCTTGAGCGTCGGGCTGCACGATTCGCTGTTCCGGTCGAGCGATTCCTTGAGGTAGCGCTGGGTCTCCGTGAGGCCGCGCAAACGCGTCTCCGCCGAGGCCGCCGCCGCGGTGTCGCCCTGTTTGCGATACTTCGAGGCCTCCTTCGCCAAGGCCTTCACGCGGGCGTCCAGGTCCTGCTTCTCGCGGATCTGCTCGCGCATCAGGCGACAGGACTCCTGCTCGGGGGCCAGGTAGGTCGAGGCGCAAGCGACGGCCAAAAAGGCGGAAAGGCCCGCCGCCCCGGCGAGGGCGAAAAGCGCGAAGACTCGAGGGAAGCGGGATGGGTGTCGCATCGTGCCCCAAAGCTTAAAATTTTCCCCGAAGCCGCCCCGAGACGTCCCACGGCCCCGCTTCCAGCGGCCTTATTTCAATGCATTTTTTAGGCCTCATGAAGCAAGATTCCAAAAAGCGCGGCATCACGACCACGCTGCTCCATTCCGACCGGCTGGGCGAGCCCGAGCACGGCTCGCTGCACAAGCCGATCCATACGTCCATCGCCTACGGCTACGCCAAGGCGGAGGACCTCGCCGCGGTGTTCCAGAACCGCAAGAAGGGCTACGCCTACGCCCGTCAGGCCAACCCAACGGTCTCGGCGCTCGAGGCCAAGGTCACCGCCGTCGAAGGCGGCGTCGGAACGATTTGCTTCGGCACGGGAATGGCCGCATTGGGTGGATTGCTTCTGGCACTGCTCCGCAAGGGCGATCACATCGTGGCCAGCCGGTACCTTTTCGGCAACACCGCGAGCCTCCTGAACACGCTCTCGCTGGCGGGCATCGACGTGGATTTCGTCGACGCCACGGACGTGAAGAACGTCGAGGCCGCCATCACGCCCGCCACGAAGTTCGTGCTGGTGGAAACCATCGCGAATCCGGCGACGCAAATCGCCGACCTCGCGGGCATCGGCGAGCTGTGCCACGCGCGCGGCCTCGTCTACGTGGTGGACAACACCTTGACCTCGGGCGTCCTTTTCCGCGCGGAGGACGTGCGCGCCTCGTTCTCGGTGAACTCGCTGTCGAAGTACTTCGGCGGGCACGGCGACGCCTTGGGCGGCGCCGTCACCGACTTGGGCAACTTCGACTGGACGAAGTACCCCAATCTCCATGACCTGTACAAGACCGGCGACGCGAAGTTCTGGGCGCTCCTCCAACTCCGTAAAAAAGGCCTGCGCGACTTCGGCGGCACCTTGGCCCCGGAGGCCGCCCATTCGCTCTCGGTAGGCTCGGAGACGCTGGCGCTGCGCCTCGCGCGCGCCTGCGACAACGCCCAAAAGCTCGCGGAGGCGCTCGCCGCGCATCCCAAGGTCTCCAAGGTCTACTATCCCGGCCTGGCCGCGCACCCGCAGCACGCACGGGCGAAGGCCCTGTTCTCGCGCCCCGGCGCCTTGGTCAGCTTCGAGCTGAAGGATGCTGCAGCCACGTTCCCCGTGCTCGACAAGCTCGAGCTGGCGGTGATCTCCAGCAACCTGGGCGACGCGCGCACGCTGGTGATTCCGGTGGCGCAGACGATTTACTGGGAACTGGGCGAGGCGAAGCGCCGCGAGATGGGCGTCGCCGAGTCGCTGGTGCGCGTCTCCGTGGGCATCGAGGACGAAGCCGACCTTGTCGGCGACTTCCTGCAGGCGTTGGACTAAGCGGCGGCCCCGCCGCGCTACCCCCGCCCTACTTCACGTCATCCAGCTCGGGAGAGTCGGTATCCAGTAGGCCGTCCGCGATCGCGGCGCGACCCTTTTTCGCCAGCCGTCCGTAAGCCGACCGGATCCGTTCGAGCTCCTCCTCCTCCAGCTCCTCAAGGTCCAGCAGAGCGTTGTGCGCGCCCGCGGTCACGCGGATCAGCTCGTCGAGCTTCACCTGCAAGGCCTCCGTGTCGCGGTTCTGCGTGCTCTGGATGAGGAAGACCATCAGGAACGTGATGATGG
>DATAHJ010000316.1:0-2175 GCA_036263275.1 Fibrobacteria bacterium
CGTGGTCCTGGTGACCGAGCACGGCATCATCAACAAGATGTCGCTGGAGTCCTTCTCGCGCCCGCGCACCGCCGGCATCAACGCCATCACCCTGGACGAGGGCGACGCGCTGACCCAGGTGGTGCTGGCCTCCGAGGCCGACGACGTCATGATCGGCACGGGCCTCGGCCAGGCGATCCGCTTCGGCATGGGCAAGTTCCGCTCCATGGGCCGCGGCACGCGCGGCGTGCGCGGCATCACGCTGGAGGAAGGCGATTCCGTCATCGGGATGATCGTGGTCGAGAAGGACATCGCCGTGCTGACCGTCACCGAGAACGGCTCGGGCAAGCGCAGCGACCCCGATGAGTATCGCGTCACCGGGCGCGGCGGCAAGGGCGTCCGCAACTTCCGCATCACGGACAAGACTGGCGCGGCCGTGTGCCTCGCCTCGGTCCGCGAAGACCAGGAGTTGCTCGTCATCACCCGCTCGGGCACCATCATCCGCATGGCGGTTTCCGACATCAACGTGATCGGCCGCGACACGCAGGGCGTGCGCGTCATCCGTCTCGACGAGGGCGACAGCGTGATGGCCGTGACCGTCGTGGAGAAGGACGACGTGGATCCGAATGCGCTCGAATCGGCCGAAGAGGCGCGCGCGCAACAAGCCGCGGAGGCCGGCTCCACCCTCGCCGAGGACGGTGACGGCGCGGACGAAGGCGACAGCCCGGACGAAGCCGGGGAGCCCGAAGCCTGATGCCCGAGCCCCTCTCTCCCGAGGCGCGCAAGCGCTCCGGGAAAAGTCTCCGGAAACGGCTGGGGTGGACCGCCGCCCTGACGTATATGGGCCTGATCTTTTGGTTGTCGAGCATACCGGGCGAGGAACTGCCCCTCCCGGATATCCAAAACATCGACAAGGTCGCGCATTTCTTCACTTATGCGGGACTGGGCGCATTGATCGCGTTTCGGCGGGGCATCGCGCAGCTCCTGCGCGGTCGACGCATCGAGGAGTGGACCAAGGGCGGATGGATCGCGCCCACCGTGGGCATCCTCTACGGCATGTTCGACGAGGTCCACCAGCTTTACACCCCCAACCGCACCTTCGACCTGATGGACTGGGTCACGGACATCGTGGGAATCCTGCTTGGATTCTGGCTGGCGCGATGGTGGGACGCGAGGAGAATGAGAAATGATGGAATGATGAAATGATGGAATAATGAATGGGCTTTCCCCATCACTCCGTCATTTCATCTTTCCATCATTTGCTTTCGTAGTTCTCCGGGAACATCCTCCGCTCCACGGACTCGATGAGGATGTGCAGCGCGATCATGTGCACTTCCTGGATGCGCTCCGTGTCGGAGGAGACGACGCGAAGCTCGTGGTCACCGACTCCCTTGAGCTTCCCGCCGTCCTTGCCCAACAGCAGCATGACCACCATGCCGGCCGCCCGCGCGGCTTCCACGGCCTTGATCACATTCGTCGAGTTGCCGCTGGTCGAGATGGCCAGCAGGACGTCGCCCGCGCGGCCGTAGGCCTCCACCCCGCGCGAGAAGACGCTCTCGAAGCCGTAGTCGTTCGCCACGCAGGTGAGGTTGGCCCCGTCGAGGAGAGGGATCACGGGCAGGGCCTTGCGGTCCTTCTTGAAACGCCCGGTGAACTCCTCGGCGAAATGCAGCGCGTCGCAGGCCGAACCGCCGTTTCCGCAACTCAGGGCCTTGCCGCCCTTCGCGAAGCAATCCGCCAACGCGATCGCCATGCGGTCGAGGGTTTCCCCGTTGGCGGGATCGGCGATGAAGCCGTCGAGGACTTTGCGGGATTCGACAAGGGCGCGTTGGATGGGGAGAAGCAAGGAAGACATGAGCGGGAAGTTACAAAGAGAGGGGGCGTGGAGGAGGCGTTTCTTCGTGCGCCGCGCGCTTGGGCGGCGCCGGTTCGGGAGGATGAAGCGCCTCGTTCAGGCTCGCCCAGAAGCGGCGGAAGCGCGCGCCTAAAAGCGCGCCGAGGCCCGCCGTGACGCCGCCCGCCACCGCGGCGGCGGCGATCAGCCCCGCGCTTCCCGGCAGGTGGAAGAGCGGGGCGACGCGACCGGAGAGCAGCCCGCCGTTGCGCGCATCCAACCAGAAGGCGACGGCGGCCCACGCTGTTCCGCCACCGAGCAGCGCGGCGAAGAATCCGCGCGCGGGACTCGCGGGTTTCCAG
>DATAHJ010000317.1:0-7393 GCA_036263275.1 Fibrobacteria bacterium
GCGCCAAGGGCCTGAACGTGACGCTCACGCTCATCGGCGGCGGCACCGGCCGTGCGCAGGAGCTGCTGGAGCGCCAAATGGCGGAGTCCGACCCCAAGGGTGAATTCGTGACGCAGCTCGAGTTCGTGCCCCATGGCCGCCTGCCCGGCCTGATCGCCGAGTTCGACCTGTTCGTGTTCGCCTCAAGCTGCGAGGCCTTCGGCATCACGCTGCTTGAGGGCATGGCGAGCGGCCTGCCCATCGCCTGCTCCGACCGCAGCAGCCTCCCGGAAATCCTCCAGGACGGCGGGACGTACTTCGACCCCGAGGACGACGCCTCCATCGCGGCGGCCGTCGAGCGCCTCATCGTCGACGACGCGCTGCGGGAGTTCTCCGCCCGCCGTGCCCACACCCTCGCGGAGGCATACTCCTGGCGCCGTTGTTCCGGGGAAACTTTTTCGTTCATTACCCAAACGAGCCGGGCGGGACGTTCCGCCCGCGCACTCGATGGAAAACCTTCACGATGACCAAGCATGTCTACCCCGAGCGGCGCCCCTACCAGATCTGCACCAAGCTGGTGATGGACACCAGCGACCCCGGCATCACCTTCGACGCCGACGGCGTGTGCCATCACTATCACGACTTTCATCAGAACGTGAAGCCGCACTGGCACGTGGGCCCCGAAGGTCGCCAGCGCCTTGAGGCGATGGTGGACCTCATCAAGAAGGACGGCAAGGGCCGCGATTTCGATTGCCTCATGGGCCTGAGCGGCGGCGCCGACAGCTCCTTCATGCTGCACATGATGGTGAAGGAATTCGGCCTGCGGCCGCTGGTCTTTCACGTGGACGGCGGCTGGAATTCCGAGCTGGCCGTGTCGAACATCCAGGTGCTCATCGACAAGCTCGGGCTTGACCTCTTCACCGAGGTCATCAACTGGGAGGAGATGCGCGACTTCCAGCTCGCCATGTTCAAGAGCGGCGTGCCCCACATCGACATTCCGCAGGATCACGCCTTCATCGCGGTGCTCTACGAGTTCGCGAAGAAGTACAAGGTCAAGTACATCCTGAACGGCGGGAACATTTCCACCGAGTGCGTGCGCCGCCCCCTGGACATCATCTACTGGGGCACGGACATGCGGCAGATCAACGACATCCTGGGCCGCTTCGGCACGGTGCCGATGAAGACCTATCCCTTCAGCTCGATCTTCTACCACAAGCTTTACCTGCGGTACTTCGGCGGCGTGAAGGTGTTCAAGCCGCTGAACTACATGAACTACGTCCAGTCCGAGGCGAAGGATACGCTGGAGCGCGAGTACGGTTGGAAGCCCTATCCCCAGAAGCACTTCGAGTCGCGGTTCACCCGCTTCTTCGAGGGCTACTGGCTGCCGACGCGCTTCGGCTACGACATGCGCCGCGTCGAGTTCTCCAGCATGATCCTCACGGGCCAGATGACGCGCGACGAGGCGCTCGCGCGCCTGGAGCAACCCGCATACGATCCCGAGCTGATTCGCCAGGACTTTGACTACATCGCGGCCAAGATCGGCATCACCTCCGACCAGCTGCGCGAATACCACGAGATGCCCCTGAAGTTCTGGTGGGACTACAAGAACATCCGCAACGTCTTCGAGGCGGGCGAGTGGGTGCTGTCGCGCATCGCCGGCACGCGTCGCGGAGGCGCGTTCTAGGCCATGGTCACCCTGGCGGACTATGGGCTGGGGAACATCCAGGCCTTCGCCCACATCTACGACCGCCTGAACATTCCGGTGGAAGTTGCCACCACGCCCGGGCAAATCGCGAAGGCCGAGAGGATCATCCTTCCGGGCGTTGGGGCCTTCGACTGGGCGATGCGGCGGTTGAATGCTTCCGGCTTGCGGGAGGCCCTCGATGAGCGCGTGCTCAAGGGCGGAGTTCCCGTGCTGGGCGTCTGCGTGGGCATGCAGATGATGGCCCGCGGAAGCGATGAGGGGGCGCTCCCGGGCCTGGGATGGATCGACGCCGAGGTCAGGAAGTTCGACGCCTCCGTCATCGGGGATTCCCCGCTCCCGCACATGGGATGGAACGATGTGCATCCTGCGTCTTCCGGCACGCTGTTCCGCGGCATCGAGGCTCCCCGTTATTATTTCCTGCACACCTACTATTTCGCGCCCGACAGTTCCGCCGACGTGCTCGCCACGGCGAACTACGGAAGCGACTTCGCCGCGGCCGTCGCCCGGGACAATGTGTTCGGCACGCAATTCCACCCCGAGAAAAGCCACCAGTGGGGCATCGACCTGCTGCGCAACTTCGCGGAGCTATGAGCCATGCTGCGCCCCCGCATCATCCCTTGCCTGCTTATCCATAACGGCGGCCTCGTCAAGACGGTCCAGTTCGGCGACCCCAAGTACGTGGGCGATCCGCTCAACGCGGTCCGCATCTTCAACGAGAAGGAAGTGGACGAGCTCATGGTCGTGGACATCGACGCCAGCCGCCACGGCCGCAGCCCCAACGAGCAGCTCATCGCCCAGATGGCCGCCGAGTGCCGCATGCCCTTATGCTACGGGGGCGGCATCAAGTCGGTGGAGCAGGTGGAGCGCCTGATCGGGCTGGGCGTTGAGAAGGTGGCGATGAGCTCCGCAGCCGTGGCCGATTCCGGGCTGTTGGGCCGGTGCGCGGAACGCGTGGGCCGCCAAAGCGTGGTGGTGGTGATCGACGTCAAGACGTCGGGACTTCTTCGGAAGCCCGAAGTGGTCACGCTGAACGGCACGAACCGCACCGGCCTCGACCCGGTGAAGTTCGCGCAGTCCGTCCAGGAGGCGGGCGCCGGTGAGATCGTGTTGAACTCCGTGGATCGCGACGGCAAGATGGCTGGCTACGACCTGGAACTCATCGAGCGCGTGAAGAAGGTCGTGCATGTCCCGCTGACGGTGCTCGGAGGCGCGGGATCCTTCGACGACATCCGCGCCTTGGCGCAACGCTATCCGGTGATCGGCGCCGCCGCCGGAAGCCTGTTCGTGTTCAAGGGCAAGTATCGCGCGGTGCTCATCAATTATCCTCCGCGCAGTGAGCGCGACGTCCTCGCGCGTCCCTCCGCCCGTCCGGCCGCATGAAGGTCCTGGTGGTCAGCCAGCACTTCTGGCCCGAGACCTTCCGCATCACCGAGGTCGTGGAATCCCTTCGCCGCGAGGGCTGCGAGGTGACCGTCCTCACGACGCAGCCCAACTATCCGGAGGGCGTCGTGCGGCCGGGCTATTCCGCCTTTTCGCTTCGCACCGAGTTCCGCGACGGCCTCCGCATCTGCCGCGTTCCCTTGGTGCCGCGCGGCAAGGGTTCGGGCGTCCGGCTGATCGTCAATTACCTCTCCTTCATTTTCTCCGCGTGCGTCTTCGGGCCCTGGCTCCTGCGCGGACACTCCTTCGACGCCGTGCTGTCCTATGCGACGTCCCCCATCTTTCAGGCCGTGCCCGCCGTCTGGATCGGGCGGCTCAAGCGCGCCAGGGTCGTCACATGGGTGCAGGATCTTTGGCCGGAAACCCTTCGCGCCACGGGATTCGTGCGCAATGAAAAAATTCTTGCCGCCGTCGCGGTCGGCGTGCGCGGCCTGTACCGGGCCAACGACCTGTTGCTGGCCCAGTCCCACGCGTTCGTGGAGCCCGTGAAGAGGTTGGCGGGCAATGTTCCCGTCGAGTACCACCCCAATCCCGGCGAGCTCGCCTTCTCGCGCCCTCCCCGCGAGGATTCCGCGCTTGTTTTAAAGCCAGCCTTCAACGTGCTGTTCGCCGGAAACCTGGGCAGCGTGCAGGCGCTTCCGACCGTGATCGAGGCGGCCGCGCTTTTGCGGGACGATACGGACATTCGTTTTGTTCTGGTGGGAAGCGGCCGGCTCGACGAATGGCTCCATTCGGAAGTCAGGTCCCGCGGGCTGACGAACGTGGACTTGCCCGGACGATTCGACCCGGAGCAAATACCCGGAATCCTGGCCCAAGCCTCCGCGGTGCTCGTGAGCCTCGTCCGGGACCCCATCATGTCCCAAACGGTGCCCAGCAAGACCCAGGCGTACCTGGCCGCCGGCCGTCCCATCATCGCCTGCCTGGACGGGGAAGGGGCGAGGGTGGTGCTGGAGGCGGGCGCGGGGGTTGCTTGTCCCGCGGAGGACGCGCAGGGCCTCGCCGAGGCCGTCCGGGGGCTTCAGGCGTTATCCCCCGGCGAGCGGGAGCTGATGGGAACGCGTGGAAAAGCCTATTATGAGCGGCACTTCGAGCCCGCGGCGCAGGCCCGGAAGCTGATGCAATTACTTTCAGGGGCTGTTGCCGGGTCTTCCGGGCAAGGTTAGGAAGCCGATCATGAACGCAAATGGGCAAGGCCGCGGCGGTTCGACCCGCATCCTGGTGCTGGGCGCCACCGGCATGCTCGGAAATGCGGTGCTGCGACTGTTCGCGGAAAGCCCGGGCTTCGAGGTCACGGGCACGGTGCGCGCGCCTGGGTCCAAGCGGCTGCTGCCCGGTGCCTTGGCGGATCGTGTTATCGCAGGGGTCGATGTCGAGAACCAAGACGCCTTGGTGCAGCTTTTCGCGGATGTCCGGCCCGATGTCGTTATCAATTGCATCGGGCTCGTGAAGCAACTCGCCGCCGCGGATGACCCCCTGTCGGCCCTTCCCATCAACGCGCTGCTCCCTCATCGCCTTGCGCGCTTGTGCGGGTTGGCGGGAGCACGCCTGGTGCACGTGAGCACCGACTGCGTCTTCGCCGGAACGAAGGGCATGTATCGCGAGACCGACGCCTCGGACGCGAAGGACCTCTACGGCCGCAGCAAGTACCTGGGCGAGGTGGATTATCCGCATGCCGTGACGCTGCGGACTTCGATCATCGGCCATGAGCTGGGCGGCGCGCACGGCCTTGTGGGCTGGTTTTTGGCGCAGGAGGGAAGCGTCAAGGGCTTCACGAAGGCGGTCTTCTCGGGACTGCCCACGGTGGAGCTGGCGCGCGTGATCCGAGACCAGGTGATCCCGCGCCCCATGCTCCGCGGCACGTACCATGTTTCCGCCGAGCCCATCGACAAGTTCGAGTTGCTTTCGCTGGTGGCGAAGGAATACGGGAAGTCCATCGAGATCAAGCCCGACGACCAATTGAAGATCGACCGTTCGCTCGACTCTTCCCGCTTCCGGGAGGAAACCGGCTGGAAACCGCGGCCTTGGCCCGCGCTGGTGCGCGCCATGCATGAATTCAGCTAGCGTCATCAGGCTGGCGTCATTTACGGAGGAAGAATGTTCAAGGACAAGGTTCTGTTGATCACCGGCGGCACGGGCTCCTTCGGGAACGCCGTGCTCAAGAGGTTCCTGGACTCGGATCTCGCCGAGATCCGCATCTTCAGCCGCGACGAGAAGAAGCAGGAGGACATGCGGATCGCCCTCAAGAACGACCGCGTGAAGTTCTACATCGGCGACGTCCGCAATTACGACAGCATCCACGACGCCCTCGTCGGGGTGAACTACGTGTTCCACGCGGCGGCGCTCAAGCAGGTCCCCTCCTGCGAGTTCTATCCGATGGAGGCGGTGCGCACCAATGTCCTTGGGGCGGAGAACGTGATGCGCGCGGCCATCGCCAACGAGGTCGAGCGCTGCGTCGTGCTCAGCACCGACAAGGCCGTGTACCCCATCAACGTCATGGGCCTTTCCAAGTCGATGATGGAGAAGGTGATGGTCTCCAAGTCGCGGCAGCCCGGGAAAACCCGGCTCTGCGCGACCCGGTACGGGAACGTCATGGCCTCGCGCGGATCCGTGATCCCGCTGTTCCTGGATCAGTTGAAGGCCGGCAAGCCGCTCACCATCACCGACCCGTCCATGACGCGCTTCCTGATGTCGCTGGAAGAGTCGGTGGACCTGGTCCTGTACGCCTTCGAGCATGCCAAGCCCGGCGACATCTTCGTGCAGAAGGCTCCCGCCTCGACGGTCGGCGACCTGGCCCAGGCCATGAAGGAAATGCTCGGCGGAAAGAGCGAGATCAAGATCATCGGGACGCGCCATGGCGAGAAGCTGTACGAGTCGCTCGTTTCCCGCGAGGAGATGGCGCGCGCCGACGACCTCGGCGCCTATTATCGCATTCCCGCCGACTCGCGCGACCTGAACTACGCCAAGTATTTCGTGGAAGGCGAGTCGAAGATCTCCGAGATCGACGACTACACCTCCCACAACACGACCCGCCTCACCGTCGAGGGCGTGAAGCAAACCCTGATGAAGCTCGACATCATCCGGGAGGCCGTGGGTGCCTGAGGCGTCGAAGCTCAAGGTGATGACCGTCGCGGGCACCCGGCCCGAGATCATCCGCCTCTCGCGCGTGATCGCCAAGCTGGACGCCCATTGCGACCATGTGCTGGTGCACACGGGCCAGAACTACGACTACGAGCTGAACGGCGTGTTCTTCAGCGACCTCGGCATCCGAAAGCCCGACGTCTTCCTGGAGGCGGCGGGCGCGACCGCGGCCGAGACCATCGGCCAGGTCATCATCGCCGCCGACAAGGCCATGGGCGAGCATGCCCCTGACGCCCTGCTGCTGCTCGGCGACACCAACAGCGCCTTGGCCGCCATCTCCGCCAAGCGCCGCAAGATCCCCATCTTCCACATGGAGGCGGGCAACCGTTGCTTCGACTTCCGCGTGCCGGAGGAGATCAATCGCCGCATCGTCGACCACGTTTCCGACATCAACCTCACCTACAGCGGGATCGCGCGCGAGTACCTGTTGCGCGAGGGGCAGCCGCCCGATCAGGTGATCGTCACGGGAAGCCCGATGCGCGAGGTGATCGAGTTCTATCGGGAGGCCATCGAGTCGTCCGAGGTGCTGGGCCGCCTGGGTCTCGAGGAAGGCAAGTATTTCGTGGTGAGCCTGCATCGCGAGGAGAACGTCGATTCTCCCGAAAACCTGGGCCGCTTCTTCGAGGTGCTGGGTGCGCTCACGGAACGTTACCGCTTGCCCGTGATCGTGTCGACGCATCCGCGCACGCGCAAGCGCCTCGACGCGCTGAACCGCCAGGTGCCCGAGCTCGTGCAGTTCCACAAGCCTTTCGGCTTCCTCGACTACGCGCGCCTGCAGGCCTCGGCCAAGGCCACGCTTTCGGACAGCGGCACGATCACGGAAGAATCCTCGATCCTGAATTTCCCTGCCGTGAACCTGCGCGAGGTGCACGAGCGCCCCGAGGGCTTCGAGGAAGCCTCGGTGATCTTCACCGGCCTGGATCCTGCGGCCGTGCTGCGGGCCCTGGATGTGGTCGAAACGCAGGGGCGCGGCGCTGACCGCACCCTGAAACTCGTGCGCGACTACGAGCCCGACAACGTCTCCGACAAGGTGCTGCGCATCATCCTGAGCTACACCGGCTTCGTGAACCGGAAGGTCTGGCGCAAGGCCTGAGACCGGGGACGAGCGCGCTGGAGCACTCTTGAAGCGGG
>DATAHJ010000318.1:0-2778 GCA_036263275.1 Fibrobacteria bacterium
ACAGGTTGGGGACGACTTCGATCGTGTCGGCGTGGGTGCCCGCGCATGCGGGCAGGATGCCCACGGGGATGGGGGCGCCCCGGATGGTGCGCGCGCGCACGACGAGCGTGTCGCCGCGCCGGTCGAACACGGCCGCCTGGAGCACTTCGCACGTCGCGAGGGAGTCGGCCTCCAGGGTGCGGAGCGGATGCACGTCGGTGGAATCGCGGAAGGTGAAGCGCCCATGCGTGGATGCGAAGCCCGCGGAGACCACGTGGCGGAGGGTGTCCACGACCGGAGGCTTGGCCTGATCCGCGGAGATGAACAGGACGGAATCGGTGAGGCGGCCATCCGGGGTCACGAGATAAAAGTTCTTGCCCACCAGCGTGTAGGCGCTCGCCTTGAACAGGGTGTCCAACCCGTTCGGATCAGGCAGGCACAAGCTGCTGATGCGGAACGTCGACTTGGGGGTGAAATATTCCGCACCGAGGCTGTCCCGCTGGAAACTCCAGGAGAGGGTGTCCCAGAGCGGGTTGACCTTGCATTTGCGCTGCCGCTGCACGCCTCGCATCTGCAGAGATAGCGTGTCGCCGCTGTAGGCATAGTGGACCGTCGGGGGCCAAAACACGACCGAGTCCACCGACACGTTCTTCAGGATGGTGATCTCCCCCTCTTCCTCCTTCTGATCCGGCGCATTGCAGGCGGAGAGCGCGGCCATCATGCCGGCCGCGAAAGCGAGGGAAGCGGCATGGGCCACGAGACGGAAGTGCTTGCGGGCCTTCATGCCATGGCCTCCGTCCGAGGGATGGACAAGGGACTGGAATCCGCCGCGAATGCGGTTGTATCGTCACCTGCATCAAGGGTCAGGCAGCCATGGCGGGCCAGCGTCTCCACCGCGCGGCCCAGCGACTCGGGAGTCGGCAGGCCCCAGTGCTCCAACACTTGAGGCAGGAAAGGGCCGAAGTCGGCCCGCGCTGATTTCCTGAACGCCGCGGTGATCTCCGCGGGCGACAACGACGCCCGCGTCCTGCCGGCCTCGCCGCGCGTGAGGTCCAGCACGTACCGCATGGCGGCGGGCGGAAAGGCGGTCGCGCCGTCGCGGTGCATGGCCGCATAGGCGGTTTTCCAGCCGTCCGTCATGGCGCGCCCTCCACGCCTTCGGTCGAAGCTCCCGTGGTGTCGTCTTCCGCCGTGACGGCGGAGAGGCGGGTTCCGCCCATGCCCCAGAAAACGGCAGGATCCAAAAGGCGTCCGGCCTGCCGCACCCGCACCGCGAGCGCGTGCAGCGCGCCGCGCGCCGGCGCGTCGCCGAGGTGCGAACCGGTTTTCACGATCGCGCCCGGGCGCACGCCCGGCGCCGGTTGCAGCGGCCCGTAGGTGGTGTAAAGTTCGTAGCCATGATAGAGCCGCACGATGACGCCGCCTTCGACGGAGTCCACGGCGGAAATGCGCCCCGGCAGGGAAGCGCGCACCCACGGCGAGGGGGAGACCCAGGTTCCCGCGCCGTCGGCTCCGCGCTCCAGCTTCGCGTCGGAGAGGGGCGACGCCGGGGAGGGCCGGTCGCCCAAGCACCCGCGGCTTTCTTCGCACCACGCGCGGTCCGCGGCGCGGCGGCGCAGGACGAAGCCGCCGCGGTCGTCGCGGCCTGCCAGTCCCGAGAGCGCGAGCCGTCGCGTCGGTTCGTCGGGCATCGCTTGCGCTCCGAAGCGCAGATAGCCCGCCGCGGCGCGCTTGTCCAGAACGCCGTTCCAGTTCGCCCGGCCCATCAGTGAGGTCGCTTCGCCGCACAAGCCGGGCGAGGCGCCATCCAGCGCCTCGCAGCATGCGCCCGCCAAGCCGTGCGGGCAGTCGAGCGCGATCAGCGACGAATCGGCGGCCCACCGGACCACTCCGGGAACGGCTCCCTTGGCTTGCGGGTTTTCCGATGCTTGTGCGGCCGGGGCACCCTCCGTCCGGGATGTCTTATCGGAGGACCGGTGCCAAGGCGACACGGATGCGACGGCCTGCCGGAGGTGCGGCCAGTAATCACTGAAACCGATGTAGACGAAGATGGCCAGCGCCAGCAGCAAGGCGACCCGGATCACGGGAATCTTGCGGGGTCCCGGACCGGCGGGGACATAACGCCGCCGTCCGGAAGGCCTATAGTCACCGTGGGAAGGTCTCACGGGAGGAAAGCTACGAATTCACTTCTCCAACAGTTCCCCTTCTTCCAGCGTCTCCGGATGCGGGGAGGGGGCGGAGGAAGGGGGTGTCGCCGAGCTTTCGGGAGCCGCCTTGGCGGCGTCGGGATTCGTCTGGGGAGAAGCCGACGAAGCGGCAGGAGCGGCGGCGTTCGTGTCGGCGGGCGCTGCGCGCGTTCCTTCGGATTCTCCCGGCACGTAGGGCGAGGGATAGGTGGGACGCAGCCTCTCGCGCACCGATACCGAGGAGGCCGGGCGGAATCCGCGGCCCTCGAACTTGGGGAAGGAAGGCGTGAAGCGCAGGGCGATGCGGTGGCTCTCGCCGAGGTAGGGATGCGCGGCGAAGGCGTAGTCGATCGCGAGGATGTGGCGCCAGTCGTAGCCCATGCCCAGCCGGGCCGACGAGGCCCAGGCGCCGGGCGCGAGTTCATCGAAACCGGCACGCAGGCTCAGGCCGAAATTGAAGTTGAACTCCGCGCCCACCTTGGAAGTCGCCAAGGCGGAGGCCGGGTCGGTGATGCCGCGCGCGCCGTCGACGCTCCGGGAGGAGCGAGCGCCCGGTTGCAGGAGGCCCGGCGTCTCGAAGCCGGCCTCGAGCGAGCCGTAGAAGTAGGGGACG
>DATAHJ010000319.1:0-3254 GCA_036263275.1 Fibrobacteria bacterium
CGTAGCAGATGCCCAGGTAGGGCAGGTTCGTCTCGCGCGCGTGGCGGATGACGTGGATCTTGCCCTCGATGCCGCGGCGGCCGAAGCCGCCCGGCACGATCACGCCCTGCACGCCCGAGAGGGCCGTTCGCGCGTCCTCGACGGAGGCCAGCTTGGAGGTATCCACCCACTTGAGGTCCACGCGCACGTCGAGGTGCGCGCCCGCGTGGATGAGCGACTCCACCACGGAGGCGTAGGAGTCCTCGAGCGCGGTGTACTTGCCGCACAGCGCGATGGTGACGGTGCGCGCGGGGTTCACGCGGTTCTTCTTGATGTTGTTCACCCACGTCTCCCACTGGCGCAGGTCGGGAGGCGAATAGATGCCGAGGGCCGAGTGCAGGATGGCGGGGAGGCCTTCCTTCTCGTAGACCAGCGGGATCTCGTACACCGACTTCACGTCGGGGCCCGAGATCACATGGCTGGGCGGGATATTGCAGTACGAGGCGATCTTCTCCTTGATCGACGGGGTCAGGAGCTCGGGACAGCGGCCGATGATCACGTCGGGCTCGATGCCCTTCTCGTTCAGGAGGCGCACCGACATCTGCGTGGGCTTGCTCTTCTGCTCGTTCACGCCCTCGGGCACGGGCACGTACGTGAGGTGGATGTAGATCACGTTGTCGGGGCCGACGTCGCGCTTGAGCTGGCGCACGGCCTCCAGGTAGAACTGGTTCTCAAGGTCGCCCACCGTGCCGCCCACCTCGATGAGCATCACGTCGGCCTTCTCCTCGCCCGCGATCTGGCGGAACCAGTCCTTGATGCGGTCGGTGACGTGCGGCAGGAACTGCACGGTCTTGCCGAGGTAGTCGCCACGGCGTTCCTTCTCGAGGATGCTCTTGAACACCTTGCCCATCGTGAGGTTCCAGTGGAACTTCGCGTTCACGTCCATGAAGCGCTCGTAGTGGCCGAAGTCCATGTCGACCTCGCCGCCGTCGTCGAGCACGAACACCTCGCCGTGCTCGATGGGATTCATCGTGCCGGGATCGGTGTTGAGATATCCGTCGCACTTCACCGGAATGACCTTGAGCCGGCCCGAGAGCAGGTTGCCGATGGAGGCGGCCGCGATGCCCTTGCCGAGGCCCGAGAGCACGCCGCCGGTGACGACGATGTACTTGCACGTGAAGTCGGTTTTCTTGGTGCTCATGCGGGAGTTCCTTGCAGGCGATCCTGCCGTTCGTTTTTCGTTGCGGTCGTCAGGATCATGCGCGCCTCGAATGCAAAAAGGGCGTCCTGTGCCGCGTTCAAATCTTCGGGGACATCCACCGACGCGCCGGGGCGCGCCTTGCGCGCGCGCATCGGGGCCAGCCCGGGCGCGCGCAGGATCTCATGGGACAATGCGATTTCGTCAGCGGAAGGCGGCAACGCGGCGTAGCGCTCGAGGTACGCGCGCGAATAGCCGTAGGCGCCGAGCTGGAGGCGGTATCCCTCGACAGGCTCGGCGACCGACGGCGCACGCACGAAACCCTTCACGAACCCGGCTTCGTCCACCGCGACCTTCACGCGATTCGGATTGGCGATTTCTTCCTCGGTCGGCGCGTCTTCGTGGACAAGAAGGTGGACGGCCTCGGGCTCGGCGCGCAGGGCCGCGCACAGCGTGCGCAGGCCGTCCTCGGGAAAGGCCGGTTCGTCGCCCTGGAGGTCGACGAAAAGGTCGGCGTCGATGCCGAGGCCGTCAAGCGCCGCGAGGTTCTTCGCGATGCGCTCGGTGCCGTTCGCGGCTTCCCCCGAAAGGGCCCACTGGAAGCCGTGGGCCTCCACGGCATGCCCGATCTCCATGGAGTCCGTGAGGCACACGATGGCGTCGAAGCATCCCGCCGCCTTCGCGCGTTCCAGGGCGTGCACGACCACGGGCTTGCCGAAAAGCGGGGTCAAAAGTTTCCCGAAAAAACGGGTCGACCCAAGGCGGGCCGGGACCACGCACGCGACACGGGGCTGCATCCGCTAGCCCCCGATGACCTTGGGGATGGAAAAGTGCTCGAGGTTGACCTCGGGCGCGTTGGCGAGGGCCTGGGCCTTGGGCAGCATGGGCTGCTCCACGTCGGGACGCAGCGGGCGCGGGGAGTCGTCGACGGCGGTCATGGGCTCGACGTTGTCGAGCTTCATTTCCTTGAGCTGGTCGAGGTAGCCGACGAGGTCGCCGAGCGACCCTTGCAGCTTTTCGATCTCCTCGGGAGTCACTTCGAGCCGGGCCAGCTTGGCAAGCTTTTCGATTTCGTTCTTTTCAACGCGCATGCCTACTCCCGGGCCCAAAAATGAACAAAACGGACAAAAAAGCGAACGGGGCGGAGGAACGCATTCGGCCGGGAAAACTGTCGGGGATTCCGGGCTGAAGGCATTCGTTTGCCCGGAGGAAGAAGATAATAAACGGGGGGGTGGTTCTTCGGGGGCGATTCTTCGCCGTTTTGATATCGCGCGCGATATCAAAAAAAGCGGGCCGGGGTTGAACCCGGCCCGCCGTCGCTATCGATCTCGAAGAACACCGAACACCCGTCGGCCCGCGCTTGCCCCGGCGTAGGCCGGGGTCGGAGCCCCCCGGGTTATTCCGCGTCCTCCTCCTTCTCGTCCTTGTCCTTCTTCGCCGTCGCGACCGAAGAAGCGGAAGAGAACGTCAGTTGCTCGCCCTTGCGGCCCACCTTCAGAACCGTCTTGTCGGACACCTTGCCGCGCAGGATCTCGTCGGCCAGCGGGTCCTCGAGCAGCTTCTGGATGGACCGGCGCAAGGGGCGCGCGCCCAACTGCGGGTCGAAGCCCTTCTCGATGATCAGCTCGCGCACCGGGTCGCTCACCTGCACCTTGATGTCGCGGCTCGAGAGGCGCGACTCCAGCTCGTTGATGAGCAGGTCGACGATGCGCGTCATGTCCTTCCGCTCCAGCGGGCGGAACACCACGATGTCGTCGAGGCGGTTGAGAAATTCGGGGTTGAAGGCCTTCTTGACCTCCTCGCGCACCATCTTCTCCATGCGCTCGTACTCGCTGTTCAGGTCGTCGAGCCCGAAGCCGAGGCCCGTGCCCTTCTTGATGTCCTTCGCGCCGAGGTTCGAGGTCATGATGATGATCGTGTTCTTGAAGTTCACCTTGCGGCCGTAGCTGTCGGTGAGCTGCCCGTCGTCGAGGATCTGCAGCAGCAGGTTGAACACGTCGGGGTGCGCCTTCTCGATCTCGTCGAGCAGGATCACCGCGTAGGGCTTCTTGCGCACCTTCTCGGTGAGCTGGCCGCC
>DATAHJ010000320.1:0-2185 GCA_036263275.1 Fibrobacteria bacterium
CACGTTGCTGGCGACGGCGCCGCCGAGCGTCACGAATTGGGTGCCGGGCGTGACAGGGAGGAAAAATCCGCGCGACAATAATGCCCGGGTAACGTCGCTCAGCGTGACGCCGGCCTCGGCTTCGAGCAGGCCCGTCGCCTCGTCGAAAGCCACGAAGCGATCCAGGTGACGCGTGTCGATGAAGGCGTTTCCGGCGGAGGGCAGCGAGGCGTCACCATAGCTGCGGCCAAGGCCGCGGGGCAGGGAAGGGCGGGCCGTTTCCCGTGCCTCCGCCTCGCGGATCGTGGCCGGCCATGAGCCTTCCGCGCGAACGGCGGGGAAGCGGCCCCAGCCGGAAAGAGGGTAAAGCCGGGCGATCATCAGGGCTGCGGGTTGGTGGCTGCGCGCGAGTCAGGCAACGAGACTTTTTGCCCGGGCGCCGGAAGCCATCTTTTCTCCGAGAGGATCGCGAAGGCGGCATTCGCCGCGAGCGCCTGGGCGTCCTTGTCCCAATGGGCATCCGCGGGACGAAAATCGAGAGTTCTTCGATTCCGCGCCATCCAATCCGCGAATATCGGACACATGTCAACTACGGGAATGTTTCGCGCGCGCGCGATATTCTCGAAGATGGCCGCCAAGGTATCACGGCGGGGTGGGAGAACGGCTTTCCCCTCAAGCAGGGACTTTGCCAGGGCCGCGCGATTGCAATCGACCAGAAAGAGCACGTGGGAAGAAGCGGATGCGATGGAGTCGAGCAAAGCCGCGACGCCTTTGGGGTAATAGTCCGGCACCGTGTCCGCGGATGCGGATTCCTTGAGCGCGGCCCTATTATTGGCTCCGCTTTTCAGGAGGTTCGTCGGTTGGAACTTGATGTTCAAGTACACGTAGCGAAACAACGCCGACTTTCGGGCGACCTTCCAGATGGTTCTCATGCTCAGCAGCGGGGCGCTCGGCCTGGGGGTCCCATGCCGAAGATGGATGCGCACGCCGTCGGGGGAGACCATCAGGGCGCTTTGCTCCGGTGCGCCCTTGTCCATCGGCGCGAACGATTCGGCCAGGTCTCCGGCGGAAATCAGGACGACATGGGCCGAACGCCGGGAAATGCCGGATCCCAAACGGATACCGGTCAGGTAATCCGCCAGGGTCGCGCCGGAGACGTTCACGGAAGCCACCGCGAAGCTGCCCTTTGCGAGCGTCGTCAGGTTCCCCTGAAGGGTTTGGCCGAAGTCGAGCATGGCAGCCTCGACGTAGCTGTCACCATGCACCCACAATGTGAAGCCCGTATCCGCCTTGCCGCCATGCAACATGCCCATGTCGTTGGGATAAAGGGTATGAGGGCGCTCGAGATACACCCCGCGCGAATAAACGTAAGGCTCGCCCTGTTGCCAGCGATCCACGGGGAAATCGGGATGGAAGGTCTCGTCCGGAAGCGGCGTGGCGGCCACGGGCAAGGCCCGCAGTGCCGCCTCGGCGAACAGCAGCATCGCGAGGGAGCCGGTGACGAAGAGTGAAAGGTTTTTCAGGCGCATCGGCTAGAAGTTGAAGTAGAGGAATTCCGAGGCACCCCGGCCGCTGGAAACGATAACCAGCAGGAGCGACAGCGCGACCAGGACGCCGCACGCGAATGCGGCGACGGAGCGCCCCTTGGATGCTGGAAGGGCGCTCATCCATGCGCCGAACTTCTCGATGATACTTCTGGAGTTCGGCATCAGGAAGGCGATGCCTCCGCAAACGAGAAGCCATGGCCAGAAGGGCCACCCTTGGGGGTCAAGGGGAAAGATTTCCGACAACGACACGCCGAGGGCTTGAAGGGGAGCGTGAAACGCGGCGCCGCCCCAAGTGTCCGGGAGCGTGACACCTTTAAATCCAAACATCGCCTTGAGGACTTGGACGGCCGCGCCCAAATTCTCGAGACGAAAGGGAACCCACGCCGCGACCACCGCGAGGAAGGTCAGCGTCCAGGCGAAAGGTTTGAGGCAGGCATTCCATGCCGGCGAAAACGACGCGGTGACCTTGCGCCAGCCGTGGTTGATGACCAGGTAAAGCCCGTGCAGGAAACCCCAGGCCAGGAAGGCCCATCCGGCGCCGTGCCAAAGCCCGCCCAAGACCATGGTCGCCATGAGATTCCCGTAACGGCGAAGCGGCCCCTTCCGGCTCCCTCCGAGCGGGATATACACGTAATCGCGCAGGAAGGCCGAAAGTGAAA
>DATAHJ010000321.1:0-6997 GCA_036263275.1 Fibrobacteria bacterium
CCCCTTGATCGGGAAACGCTGCGGAAGAATGCGCGCGCCACTGCCGAGAGCCTTTCGGACGAGGCGTGCGCGCGCAAGGAACTGGCGCTCTACCGGGCGGCGCGGCGCGAGGCGCGCGCCGCGCCCGAGCATGAGACCGCCTGGGACGACTTCGTGAAGATCGTGGGCACCGAGTGGAACCTGCTGGCCAACCTCGGCAAGGCGGCCGCGGACGCGGGATCCGCCTTGCTGGAATCGAATGATTCCGGTTCCGGCGCGGAAAAGCAGGGAACCGGAAGCGCGAGCCGCGACGGAGGGATACCTTAGGATCGCGGAGGTTCCACGGGCAACGGAACACCCGCGGAGAAAACCCCCATGACGTTCCCTTTTCCGCGTTTTTCTTCTCGTGCGATGAAATCGTTCCTGTTTGGCGCGTTCTTGCTGCCCGCGCTCGCATCGGCGGCCGTGGACTCCTCGCTCAGCTTCTTCATCACCGGGCGTAGCATGGGCACGGGCGGAAACCTCGGCGGGCTCGCCGGCGCGGACGCGCACTGCCAGCTGCTGGCCGATTCGGTGGGCGCGGGTTCGCGCGTGTGGCGGGCATACCTGAGCACGCAGAACCCGGTGGTGAACGCGCGCGACCGCATCGGAAACGGCCCCTGGTTCAACGCGAACAAGGTCATGATCGCCGCCAACCTCACCGCCCTGCACGACACCACCAACCTTGCGAGCATCAACGCCACCAACGGCCTGACGCATCGCGGCGCGACGGTGGCCTCGGGCAAGCACGACATGATGACGGGCTCCCGCGCGAGCGGCCTGGCGCCGTTGGCCGGCGCCGACAGCACCTGCGCGAACTGGACGAGCGCCACCACCGGCGGCACCATCGTGGGCCATCATAACCGCTCCGGGGTCGCCGGCAACATGTGCCAGAACTGCTGGAACCAGGCGCACATGACGAGCGGCTGCACGCAGGCCAACGTGCAGGCGGGCGGCGGCAACGGGTTTTTCTACTGCTTCGCCGCGGACAATCCCGCGACGCCCGTCATCCCGAACGGCCTCGCGCGGCGCGTGGGCGCGAGCGCCTCGGCGCCGTATGTGTTGGGCTCCGGCGCGCGCGTCTCCGAGATCGTCTACCGCTTCGAGCTCGCGCATGCGTCGCGCGTGGAGGTGACGGTGCACGATCTCAAGGGAGCACGTCGCGCGGTGCTGGCGCGAGGCCCGTTCGAAGCGGGGCAGCAGGCCGTCCGCTGGGATGGTCGCGACGGCAAGGGCGTGGCGCTGCCCGCCGGCGTATACTTGGTCGCGCGCCGAACCATCGCTCCGGAATAGCGCGAAACAACGCGGATTCGGCGGTGTTACAACCGCCGCAACGCTGCCTGCACAGCCCGGAAACATTTCCACAATACGCGCCGGCTACACTGTGTCCCATCCTCCCGGAATGATTTTCGGAACGAAAGGGACACCATGTCAGACGCCGCCGAAACCTTCGCTGCCACTCCTCCCGCCGCGATTCCTGCCCTGGCCGCCCCGGCCGCTCCGGAAGTTCCCGCCCTCGAGCTCGAGGCCATCTTCGCCGACTACCCGCGCCACCCGCAGGGCCTGCCCCCCATGGTGCTGGAGCGCGGCGACTATCGCCTGCACTTCGCCTCCACGGCCGGCGAGCTCGACGAAATTCTTCGCCTCCGTTATGACATCTACAACCTTGAAATGGGCGAGGGCCTCGAGGAATCGGAACGCACGCGGCGCGACGCCGACGCCTTCGACGCGCAGTGCCATCACCTGCTGGTGCGCCACAAGGACAGCGGCGAATGCGTGGGCACCTACCGCCTGCAGACCGCCGCGATGGCGCGCACGGGCTGCGGCTTCTACAGCGACCAGGAATTCCGCATCGCCGACATTCCCGGGGCCGTGCGCGAGGAGGCCGTGGAAGTGGGCCGAGCGTGCATCGGCCGCGCGCATCGCAACGGGCAGGTGCTGCACCTGCTGTGGAAGGGACTCGCGAACTACCTGCTCTGGAACAACAAGCGCCACTTGTTCGGCTCTTGCTCGCTGGCGAGCCAGGATCCCGTCGAGGGCCTGCTCCTCTACCGGGAGCTTTCGGCGAACGGAAACCTGCATCCCGCGATCCGCGTGGAGACGCGCGCGGGCTGGGAGTGCCGCACGACGGACTCGCTGCCGGTCGTCGCGACCGTGCCCGAGATTCCGCGCCTCCTGCAGGGCTACCTGAACCTGGGCGGCTCGGTGTGCGCTGAGCCCGCGCTCGACCGTGCCTTCAAGACCATCGACTACCTCGTGCTGCTGGACGTGGAGGCGATGCCGGCGGGGCTGTTCCGCCGATTTGTCTCATAGGGACGAATGATGATTCCGCCGAATGGCCTCATGCCTGCGGCTATTTGCCCCTACATGACTGCTTGTAGCGACATAAATCGGCGGAATCCATGATCACGGCATTGCGTGCCGCAGCGCGGGCTGGCGCATTCATTACATGGACGCTCGGGATCGGCGGCGCGTGGTTGTGCATCCGTCCATTCCTGTCCCAACATCGCCGTCTCCACGGCGGAGCGTACGTCCTGCATCTGTGGTCTCGCGGCGTGTGCGGATTAATCGGCATGCGAAGAGGCGTCAAGGGGGATATTCTCCGCGGGCCCCACCTCCTCGTCGGGAACCACATCGGGTACCTCGATGTCGTCGCGCTGGCGGCGTGTGGTCCCGCGCTCTTCGTGTCGAAGGATGACTTGGCGAAGTGGCCCGTCATGGGGCCGCTTGGAAAATCCGTCGGCACCTTGTTCCTGGATCGCGCCCGTCCGCGCGCGGTGGCGGAAGTGGGCGAGGGCATGCGCGCGGCCTTCGCCGCGGGCGTTTCCGTGATCGTCTTCCCCGAAGGCACCACGACGGAAGGCGATCGCGTCGGAGGATTCCACTCCTCGCTGTTCGAGCCCGCGTTGCGGGCGGGCGTTGCGGTGCGGCCCGCGGCGCTTTCCTACGCGCCGCGCGACCTCGCCGCCTGGACGGGCGACGCGTCCTTCGTGCCGCACTTCTGGCGCCTCTTGCGCGCGAAGGGTCTTGCCGCGCGCGTAACCTTGGGCGCGGCGGAGTCGGGACAGTCGGACCGCCGGGCGGCGTCAGCGTCGGCGAGGGACTGGATCCGGGGGATTGTCGAAAATCACGTTGGGGCGAATAATCATTCGCCCGTGTTTCACGGCGCCGCCGGAAACCAGCGCCTGGCGGCTTCGGCGACGGTTGCGACCTCGTGGGCCGCGCCGCGTACCGGCTCAGGCGCATGCGCCATGGCCACCGCGCGCCCCGCCTCGCGAAGCAGCGGCAAGTCGTTCGCCGAGTCGCCCACGGCCACGGCCTCCGCGGGCGAGAGCCCAAGCCGCGCGCCCAGGAGGCGGGCGCCTGAAAGCTTCGAGACGCCGCGCGGCGTGACCTCGAGCATGTAGTCGGCGTAGAAGGTGTTCTTGATGAGCGCCGTCTCCATGTCGAGCGGCGCGAGCGCGGCCTGCGCCCGCGACAGGTCGGCCTCGGACCCCAGCAGGATCAATTCGACGACCGCGCGCGCCTCCAGCTCGCGGAAATCGTCGATGAGCACGGTGTGGCCCTCGTTCTTGGCGACGAAGTCGCCGTTGCGCAGGCTGAGGCGGCGGTGGTAGACGTCGGGCCCGCCGTCGGGCACGTAGGTGAGCGCCAACGGATCCCAGCCCAACGCATCGAGCATCTCCGCCGCCGCAGTCACGGCACTGGGCACGAAACCCTCATGGTGCAGCAGCGTGCGCGTGCGGAGGTCCTTGATCACGGCGCCGTTGTTGGCGATGGCGTAATCGGTCAGGTTCCAGAGCTGGAGGCGATCGAGCACGCGCTTGAGCGTGGTCCAGCGCCTTCCGGTGGCCAGCACCACCGGCACCCCCGCTCGCTTCAATTCCTCCAGCGCCGCGCGGTTGGCGTCGGGGAGGTTGTTGTCGGCATCCAGGAGCGTGCCGTCGACGTCGGTGATGAACCAGCGGTAGGGGGACATGACAGGGGAAAATAGCTTTGCAGGCAACCCTTCGTCGTTGGTAGTTGGTGGTTGGTCGCGGCGCAAGCCGGATTGCGACTGTTGCACCAACTACCAACGGCGACGCAAAAATTTCGAAGGGTCTTGCCACCAACGACGAAGCAACGTCAGGTAGTTATTTTCCACCCATGCGCATTTCCCTTCCCGCCGACGACGAGGAACTCCTCGCCGAATGCGACTTCGAGGCGTTCCGCGCCTCGGGCAAGGGCGGCCAGCACGTCAACAAGACCGACAGCGCGGTGCGCCTGCGCCACCGGCCCACCGACATCACGGTGACGAGCCAGGAATCGCGGAGCCAGTGGCAGAACCGCTATATCTGCCTGCGCAAAATCCGTGAGCGCGTCGAGGTGATGAACAAGGTCAAGAAGATCCGCAAGCCGACGAAGAAGACATGGGCTTCGAAGCGGGACACGCTGGTGGAAAAGAAGAAGAACTCGGAGAAGAAGAAAAATCGCGCGACGAAAAACTGGGATTAAAGTCTTCCGAGCATTCTGTACGCGAGCATGCCCACGTACTCGTTCAGCGCGGAGTAGGTCATCACCATCGCTCCGCCACCGGGGAACAGGCTGATGACCTTGAACGGTCCGGATTCTTCCGCTTGGTAGTCGGTGGGCGCGGGATGCACGACGAAGCCCGCCTTCCGGAACAGCGCGGCGGCGCGCGGCATGTGCGCCGCGGAAGTCACGAGCAGGATGTCCTTCTTCATGCCCGTCGAATCGAAAAGCGCCGAGGTGAAGAGCGCGTCCTCATGCGTGGTGCGGGTGCCGGGCACGCGGAGAATCACGCTGTCGGGAATGCCCGCGATTTCGCTGAGGAGATGCGCGTAAAGGTCGGCATCGCCTTCCTTCGCATTGGTGAGGAAAGGGATGTAGCCGCCGGTTGCCACGATCACGGGCGCGAGCCCGCGCTTCCAGAGTCGCGCGGCGTGCAGGGGACGGTCGCCGGCGGAATTGGTTTCGACCTCGACGCGGGGCGGAAGGGAAGGAGCCATGCCGCCGGCCAGCAGCACGATGGCGGCGGCTTTCGGGTACTCCGTCGACGGGGGATAGCGCCGCTCGAGCCCGCGCATGAGCCACTCGGACACGATCGGCGAGGCGCTCGCGTACAGCGTCAATCCCGCGAGCAAGGCGACGCATCCCGCCGCCGCGGCTCCCTTGCGGAACGCCAGCCATGCCGCCAGCAGGCACAGCAGCACGGCGAGGCCGGCGGGGAACAGCATTGCGGGCAGGAACTTGGAAAGGACGAGGATCACGGGGGGAAAATAGCTTCGTGAACGTTCCGTTGCCGTTGGTGGTTGTTGAGCCTGTCGGGGTTGTTTCTGGATGTTGGTGGTTGGTAGAAAGTGAAAAAAGCCGCATGTGCGCGCCACCAACTACCAACCAACAACGGCGAAGAAAAGCCCCCGAAGAGCTATCTTCTCAACCATGTCCAGTCAGTTCGGCAATCTGTTTAAAATCGCGACGTTCGGCGAAAGCCACGGCCCCGCGGTGGGCGTCGTCCTCGACGGATGCCCCAGCGGCCTGGCCATCAGCGAGGCCGAAATCCAGGCCGACCTCGACCGTCGCCGCCCCGGCCAAAGCCGGTTGACCACGCCGAGGAGCGAGCCGGATTCCGTGCGCATCCTCTCGGGCCTCTTCGAAGGCCGGGCCACGGGCACTCCCATCGCGATGATGGTGGAGAACACCGACCAGCGCTCGCACGACTACGGCGACATGACGACGCTGTATCGCCCCTCGCACGCCGACTTCACCTATGACCTGAAGTATGGTTTCCGCGATTTTCGCGGCGGCGGGCGTGCCTCGGCGCGCGAGACCATCGGTCGCGTCGCCGCCGGCGCGGTGGCGCGCAAGCTGCTGCGCGAAGCGTGCGGCACCGAGATCCTGGCCTATGTCTCGCAGGTGGGCGACGTGGATGTCGACGGGTCGTTCGATCCGCTATCGGCGACGTTTGAAGCCGTGGAGGCTTCGATCGCGCGCTGCCCCGACGCCGCGACCTCGGCGCGCATGGAGGCCGCCATCGACGCGGCCCGCAAGGACCAGGACAGCCTGGGCGGCGTGATGCAACTCGTGGTGAAGGCGCCGCCCGCGGGCGTGGGCGAGCCCGTGTTCCACCGAGCCGAGGCCGAACTGGCGCGCGCTTTCCTCTCGCTGCCCGCGACCAAGGGCTTCGAGATAGGCAGCGGCTTCGCGGGCACGCGCCTGCGCGGCAGCGCGCACAACGACGCCTTCGTGAACAAGGCGGGCCGCATCGGCACCGAGACGAACCGCTCGGGCGGCGTGCAGGGCGGCATCACCAACGGCGAGCCCATTCTGTGCCGCGTGGCCTTCAAGCCCACCGCGACGATCTCGCAAGCGCAGAAGACGGTGGACAAGGCGGGCGCGGAGGCGATCCTGAAGGCCAAGGGCCGTCACGATCCCTGCGTGTTGCCCCGCGCGGTGGTGCTGGTGGAGGCGATGGCGGCGCTGGTGCTTGCCGACTTGTTCCTCGAGCAGCGCGCTCGGGCCGGACTGTTCGGCAAATAGGACGCGGCAACGGGGATGATGTAGCCTGCCCCCGCGCAGGCGGGGGGTGCGTCATCCCTGCGGCTATTCATTACCTCCGCAATTCGCCTTTCGCCGCCGCGTCGCGCAGCGATTCGTTGTCCCACGCCGCGTCCACGCGCTCGCGCAGGTTGGCGCCGCCGCGCACGAGGCTCTCGGCCTCCTCGATCTTGGTGCGCAGCACCGCGAAGTAATTCTTGCTTCCCCAGTGCCCGGCGAGGTCGCGCAGCGCGGCCTCGTTGTGCTTGCGGAAGGCCATCGCCGCGCGCCGCGCGTGGTAGGCGCGGAAGCCCAGCAGGTGGAGCGCGTCGGCGCCCATGTCGAGCGAGGTGCCCAGCGTCTCGCGATAGACGTTCTCGAACCCCGCGTTGATGAGTTCGTAGGCGTCGACGCGGCGCTTGCTGCGCGCGAGGATCTTGAG
>DATAHJ010000322.1:0-2926 GCA_036263275.1 Fibrobacteria bacterium
GTATCGCGAATGCCGTCGCGCATGCGACCGGCAAGCCCGTGACGTTTCTCCTCAGCTTTGCCGTAATCGTGGTCTGGGCAATCAGCGGACCCTTCTTTCACTACTCCGACACCTGGCAGCTCGTCATCAATACCGGGACCACCATCGTGACCTTTCTCATGGTGTTCCTGATCCAGAACACCCAGAACCGAGAAGGCATGGCCCTTCAGGCCAAGCTTGATGAACTTATTCGGGCGACAAAGGACGCTCGCAATGAACTCGTCGACGCCGAGGAACAGCCGGAAGAAGTGGTGAACCAGCTTAAGACGAAAATCTGCGAGGAAGCGGGAAGGTCGTCTAACTAGGCGCGCGATGTTCGGGTGGCTTATCGACCGCGGTTCCCACATCACGCGCCGATCTAATGCATTCGATGCCCCGCCAGACCTCGAAGGGGCGGCCGAGCGCCATGCGGCTCGCGGACCTGATGGCGGCATTGTCGTGAAGCTGGATTTCCTCGCAGATCAGCGCCACCGAGCCGTCCGAATTCAAAATGCGGATTTCATATTCGTGCATGGGAGCCTCTGAAATTGCCCCGGTTCGTAGCCATTAGCTACCCCTACATGCCCTTTGTCCAGTACCGGACAGGAATATACCGCAAGGCCCAGGCCGGGACGGCAATCCATGCAGCGAATTTATGCCGGCTGCGTTTTAAGGGGCGAGCCACAAGAGTTCCCTAAACATAGGAGTGTCCCGTGCCGAAGAAACTAGACGCTGTCGCCCTGCTCAAAGCCGACCACCGGAAGGTCGAGGAGCTGTTCGAGAAGTACGAATCCCCCCGGGGCAAGAAGGCGGAGATCGCCAAGCAAATTTGCATGGAGCTCACGATCCACACGATGATCGAGGAGGAAATCTTCTATCCGGCCTGCCGCGAGGCCGGCGTCGAAAGCGGCATGATGGACGAGGCCAATGTCGAGCATGACGGCGCCAAGGTCCTGATCGGCGAACTCGAGAAGGGCTCGCCCGAGGACGACTATTACGACGCCAAGGTCAAGGTGCTCTCGGAAGAGATCAAGCACCACGTCAAGGAAGAAGAGCGACCGGGCGAAGGCATCTTCGCGAAGGCGCGCGATGCTGGCCTCGACATGGACGCTCTCGGCGAGCAAATGTCGGCGCGCAAGGAAGAGCTCAAAGCCGAGTTTCAGAAGAACGGGCTTCCCGCGCCGAAGACGCTCACCATGAAGGCACCGCCGCCCGAGCAGGCCGCCGCCTGAATATCCGCCGGCAAGGCTGAAATCGAAAAGGCCTCGTTCTCACGAACGGGGCCTTTTCCTTGAGGCCGGCTCGGTGCCTGGAAAGCTAGCCGGGCAGCCTCTCGTTTTTGAGAACGGCTGAGCCGCCGATTAGTTCGGCCGGCGGGAACGCAGGGGTTCCTCGCGGGTTCCAATTCCCGATGGGCTTTTTACGGAAGCCTCGCCAACCTATGCGGAAGACCAGGAGGAACATATGGCACGCAAGACATCGAAATCGGCTAGCAAGGACGTCAAGAACGAGATGCACCGCTACAAGAAGGGCACCGCGAAAAGCGGCAAGGGCGGCAAAGGCGGCAAGGTGAAAAGCCGCAAGCAGGCCATCGCCATCGCGCTCTCCAAGGCGCGCAAGAAGGGCAAGAAGGTCGCCAAGAAGAAGTCGGGCGGCAAGAAGAAGAGCTGAGCCTCTCGCCATGCGCGAAGAGCTGAAACACCTGGCCGAGCTTGTGACGGGGATAGCACGGCCCAGAGCCGGAGATGTGGTCCCCCGCCCGCGCAAGCCACATCTCCATCAATTCCGTGACGACGGCGAGACGCCCAACAATCCCCGCTACCCGTTCATCCACTACAAGTCGGCCGTGCCGCTCGATGCGAGGTTCGATCCGGCCGCCGTGTTCGAGGTTCTGTTCGCCAGGAACGGATGGAAGCATTCGTGGCGCGACGGCATATACCCCTACCTTCACTTCCATACCTACACCCACGAAGTGCTCGGTATCGCCCGTGGCCACGCGCGCGTGCAGTTCGGCGGCAAGAACGGCGTAATCAAGGTGTTGAAGGCCGGCGATGTCGTTATAAACCCAGCGGGTACGGGCCACCGGCGCCTTTCGGGATCGAAGGATTTGCTGGTCGTCGGTGCCTACCCGACCAAGCGGGGTGGCGGCAAATACAACGAGCCCAAGCCGGAAGACGTGGATATCGAAAAGGCACGCAAGCAAATCGCGCGTGTCGGCATCCCGGCGCGCGATCCGGTATACGGCGCCAAGGACGGTCTCAAGAAAGTGTGGCGCAAATGACCGACGCGCTCGCCATGGTGGGAGGGGCGGCGGCGCTGGCTTCCACAGTCAGCTTTGCGCCGCAGGCCTGGAAGATTATCCGCACCCGCGACACCAAGGCGATCTCCGCCGGCATGTATGCCATCACGGTCACGGGCTTCGCGCTCTGGACGGTTTACGGTATCGGCCTCGGAAAATGGCCGCTGATCGCCGCCAATTCCATCTGCCTCCTTCTCTCCTCGTTCATTCTTCTCATGAAATTGCTGCCACAGCGCGGAAAGGCAAAGGTGGCGCGGAAGCTTTCGCCATGAAGTTTGAAAAGACGCTCCATATCGCCCTCGACGAAGTGCGCATGCAGATGCTCGGCGTTCAGGTCCTCTTCGGCTTTCAGTTCAACGGCGTGTTCCAGGAACGCTTTGCTATGCTTCCTCCGGACGGGAAGCTTGTCGCATTCGCCGGGCTTTCGCTGATAGTCGCGACCTTGGGACTACTCATTGCCGGCCCGTCCCAGCATCGGCTCGTGGAACAGGGCAACGCCACGAGACGGCTTTTCGGCACCGTCGGGCGCTTCGCGGAACTCGCCCTCGCGACTTTTATCGGAGCGCTCGCATGCGATCTCTACGTCGTCCGCCTTCCCTATTTCGGCGG
>DATAHJ010000323.1:0-1860 GCA_036263275.1 Fibrobacteria bacterium
CACGGCGACGGCATGAACCCGGGAGACAAGGCCTACCGCTTCGTGAAGGGGGTGCTGCGCCATCCCCTGTCGAACTGGGCCTGGAAGAAGCTGCATCCCGACCTCGGCATGCGCATCGCCCTGGGCGTGGGCAAGGCTTCACGCGACCAACATAATGGAATGCCGCGCCACCTCGACCGCTACGAGGCCGAGGCCCGCCGCCTCATGCGCGAGGGCGGCTACGACGTCCTCCTGCATGGCCATGTGCATGCCGGCTTCGTGAAGCGCGTGCCCGAGGGCGCATACGTCAACACCGGCGAATGGGTGAAGCGGCTGGAGTATGTCGAAATGCGGGACGGCGAATGCGTCCTCAAGACCTACGACGACTGACCGCTCAAGCCTTCGTCGAGCGCGCGATGGAACGCGCGTGCAAGCCGGGCAGGAAAAACACCGCCACCAGGGCCCCGACCAGCGCCGTCGCCATGTCGGTCTGCGTGTCCCATACATACCCTTGGGTCCCGAGGAAGGCGTCCGCGCCCTGCCCCATCGCGAGCGCGGCCGTCATCTCGATCACTTCGTAGAGCGCGCTGATGCCGCCCGCCGCCAGCACGGCGAGGGTGCCGAGGAAGACCGGGCGGGTCTTCCAGTCGCCCGAGCGCACGAACACTTCCCGGATCACCAGCACGGGGGTGAACCCCTGCATGAAGTGGCCGAGCTTGTCGTAGTTGTTCCGCATCCCGATTCCGAGCGCGCGGACCCACTCGCCCGGCGGGGCGAGGGCGTAGGTGTAATGGCCGCCGACCATCAGCACCGTCGCGTGCAGCACGACCACGATCAGCAGGAAATTGCTGAGCCGTCCGCGCGCGCCGAAGGCCCACAGGAACGGCAGCGCCGCGATCACGGGGGCGACTTCAAGCCACCACGTCACGGGATCGTAGGCATGCCAGCGCGTGAGGGCCAGCAGAAGGACAAGGATGGCGACGGCGAGACGAGGCATGGTTGAAAGTTAAACGCGCGACGGGACGAAACAAAAAAGGCCGCCCCACGATGGGAGCGGCCTTTTGAATGGAACGGAAAGCGCTTACTCGGCGGCAGGAGCCTCGGCCGAAGCCTCGGGAGCGGGAGCGGCAGC
The DNA here is from genome assembly GCA_036263275.1 of Fibrobacteria bacterium. Classification (GTDB taxonomy): domain Bacteria; phylum Fibrobacterota; class Fibrobacteria; order UBA11236; family UBA11236; genus UBA11236. The sequence continues at coordinate 1,112 of DATAHJ010000323.1, forward strand.
AGCGGCGGCGGCCGCTTCGGCAGCGGCAGCCTTCTCCGCGGCGGCGGCTTCGGCGGCAGCCTTGTCGGCGGCGGCCTTCTCCGCGGCAGCCTTGGCGTCGGCCGCGGCCTTCGCGTCAGCCTTCGCCTTCGCCTGCTTGTGCACCTTGGTCTTCTTGACCTGGAACGACTCGCGGGCCTTCAGCGGGGACTCGGAAGTCGCCTTGCCGGCGGCGCCGAGCGCGGACTTCTCCATCAGGCCCTGACGGTAGAACAGCGTGCGCACGGTGTCGCTCGGCTGGGCGCCGTTCTTGAGCCACTTGAGTGCGCTGGCCTCGTCGACCTTGATGGCCGGCGGGTTCAGGTTCGGATCGTAGTGACCGATCTGCTCGAGGAATTTGCCGGTAGCGGCCTTGCGGGAATCCGCAACCGTGATCCGGTAGAAAGGCTTGTGCGTTTTGCCCATGCGGGCGAGGCGGATGACGACGGCCAAAGGAGAATCTCCGAAAAATTTTGGAGGGTGAAGGGTAGAAAACGGGGGCAAAAATGCAAGGAGTGGGCGAGAAACCGTCCCCCGGGGGTCCGGCTGTCCGTTAAAAGCCCCTAAAATCCTGGAAAACCGCCTCCGGGCATCTTGGGCATCCCCACCCGCTGCTGCATCATGCGCTGCAGGTTCTTCATGCCCCCCGCCTTCCCGGCCATTCCGGAGACCTGCTTCATCATCTTCTGCATCTGGTCGAACTGCTTGAGGACCTGGTTCACTTCCTGCAG
>DATAHJ010000324.1:0-3307 GCA_036263275.1 Fibrobacteria bacterium
ACGAAAACCGTCCAATCTTCGAAGCCGCAATGATTCCCATAGAATCTTTTCCGCCGTAGTCGGTACGTTTCGCATGTCCCATGCATGGGATTTGAGCTTTTCGGACAAGGGAGCATTCCTCATTCCGGTTGATTTTCTGCCGAGCATTCCAAAAACATAGGCCGAATGGAAAAACTGGACTGTGACCATGATCACACCGCTCTCTTGCCCGAATTGATGTGACCCGCTCTCCCCCTTCCGGGGCCGGGGGGCCTTCGCTCCTCGCTATCTTTGCCCCATGACTCTTCGACCCGACAACCGCGCCCCCGACCAGCTCCGCGAGATCAAGATCACCGAGGACTTCGTCAAGTCCGCCGAGGCGTCCTTCCTCATCGAGGTGGGCCGCACGCGCATCCTGTGCTGCGCGAGCCTCGAGGAAGACCTGCCCCGCTGGCTCAAGGGCAAGGGCCAAGGCTGGGTGACGGCCGAGTACAGCCTGCTCCCGCGCAGCACGAACTCGCGCGTGAAGCGCGAGCGCAACGGCGCCTCGGGCCGCACGCAGGAGATCCAGCGCCTCATCGGCCGCGCGCTGCGCGGCGTCTGCGACCTGAAGGCGCTGGGCGAGCGCAGCCTCGTCATCGACTGCGACGTGATCGAGGCCGACGGCGGCACGCGCACGGCCTCCATCGTGGGCGGCTACCTCGCGCTCGCGCGCGCGCTGCAGAAGATGAAGGGCGCGCTGCCGCAGTCCTTTCCGCCCGGGCAGGTGCTCAAGAGCCTGGTCTCCGCGGTGAGCGTCGGCATCGTCGACGGCGCGCCGCTCCTCGACCTCTGCTACGCGGAGGACGTGGACGCCGAGGTGGACATGAACGTGGTGATGACCGACGCGGGCGAGTTCGTCGAGGTGCAGGGCACGGGCGAGGAGTCGGTGTTCTCGCGCGCGCAGCTCGACGCGCTGCTCGGCCTCGCCGAGAAGGGTTGCCGCGAGCTGGCCTTGCTGCAGCGCGGCATCCTGGGACCGTCGCTTCCGTAGCGAATTGTTGCACGCGCCGCATTCGCGCCGCGAAAGTTATCGTTTCGGCCTTCGAGGCCGAAGCATTCGCCGCCGGGGGTTCCGATGAAGACATCGTCACTGATTTCCATGGTGCTCTTCTCCGCGCTCGCGGTGTTCGCGGGCGACGACTCCCACACCCCGCGCGCGCAGCTCCTTTCCAACGGCCAGGACGTCTTCCGCGGATGGTGCGTGGGCTGCCACGGCGGCTATGAAGACATCGGGGGATGGGTCGACGAGGGCCGCGGCTCTCCCGGCAGCACGCCGCCGCTCGCCTACTCCGATTTTTTCATGGCCATCCGCACGCGCCCGATCCACATCGTGCTGGAGGGGCTCGACGATTCCATCACGGTGAACGGCGCGGGATACCACAGCCACATGCCCGCGTGGAGCGAGACGCTGACAGACTACGAGATCGCGTGCGCGCTCACCTACATCCGCGTGGCGCTGAACGATTCGACGACGTCCTCGTGCAATCCTTCCGTTCCCGACGACCAGGGTTTTCCCACCTGCGTGAAGACGGCGCGCAGCCCGTCTGCGATCGCGGTCGATTCGATCGGCGTGTGGGAAGTCACCGCCATCCGCAACGGCGTGACGCGCGTGGCGGGATCCGCTTCGCGCACGATTCCATCCTCGCGTTCGTTTCGCGTGACGGGGGGAGGATCCTACGTGTTCAATGTTCCCTCGGGTTTCTCCGCGGGCTCCGTGTTGCGCGTCGTGGACGCGTGGGGTCGCACGGTGTGGTCGGCGCGCGTGAACGCGACCGACCGCGCGATGCGCTGGAACGGTTCGGCGTCGAACGGGCGCAAGGTTGCTCCGGGCATGTACGTGGCCCGCTTCGAGGGCTTCCGGGGGCGCTGAGCCGGCCCTTGGGGCCATTTCCCGGTAGTTTTTCAGCCCCCGTTATCTCTTTGGCCCATTTTTGGGATTTCCGCTCCTTGTAATTTTGGCATTCGCGGGGGTTCTAAAATTTCCAATTAAGACGATTATCAATCCATAAAACACAATTAGTTGGGGTTTTTTAGGTGAATACCACTAAAAAACCTCCAAATATCTCCAAATGGGGGAAGTGTCAGCGTTATTTCCAAAAAAAACGATGAAAAACCGAGCGCGCATTTCAGAAATCCGGCATAGCTTATACCTTCCGTTGAAGGAGCCGCGCGGGCCGCAAGTCCATGTCGGTGAACAAGATCAGTCAGAACACCAAAAAAGGACGTGCTATGAGACGCCTCGCCGTCGCGTTCACTTCGATCATGACCCTTGCGGCCGCCTTGATGGCCGGTCCGTACGATGGGGTCTATTCGTTTTACAAGACCATCACCGTGACTCCGTCTGCTACGGGCGGCGACCTCGCCGCGCAGAGCAACTTCCCCCTGCTGGTTCGCTTCTACAGCACCGGCGGTGCGGGCCGCGGCAGTGATGTGATGGCCGGTTCGGCCAACTCCGGCCTCGACATCCGCTTCACCACAGCCGATGGCTCCACGCCCTTGGCGTATGAGCGCGAGAGCTGGACGGGCACCTCGGCGGCCTTCTGGGTGCGCCTCCCCACCATCAACGGCACCACCGGCGGTGGCACCGGCACGCCGACGCAGATCCGCGTGTACTACGGCTTGGTGAGTGCGAGCGATTCGTCGAGCTCCAGTGCGGTGTTCGATACAGCCGCGGGCTTCCGCGCGGTATATCACATGAACGGCGCGAGCGCCAATGCGGACGAAAATGATGCGACGCAGAACGGCTTCACCGCTACCTCATTCGGTGCCTCGGGTGCCGCGCCTTCGACCGGAATTGGTCCCAGCCGCGATTTCTCCACCCACACGTCGGGTGACTCTTCATACTTTCTCATCGGTCGTACGCAGTCCAACTTCGGCTTGCACATGATCAGCGCCACCAACGGCACGGCCGTGGGTATTGGCGCTCTTGCCATGTACACCACCGATGGCGGCGCCACTTGGGACACGCGCAAGACGTCTTCCCTCCGTCAATATCTCTCACTGAACGCTGTAGCCTGCAGCCCCCAAACCGTCAACAACTGCTATGCCGTGGGCGGCGGTTCGTACCCTACCGGCAACAACGCGACCCGCTTCGTCGCCAAGTCCACCGACGGCGGCAACACCTGGGCCAAGCAGGATAGTGCGGCAGGCAGCCAGACCTACTTCGGTATCTCCTGCAATAGCGATACCTCCTGCGTAGCCGTGGGTGGCAATTCGACCACGACGCGTTACTACTCGAACCTTCAGAATTCGGGCGCCAGCTGGGCTACGCCGACGAGCACGGGTT
>DATAHJ010000325.1:0-5014 GCA_036263275.1 Fibrobacteria bacterium
AAAATTCACGAACATCAAATCAACCCCACAAAATCAACGACTTTTGGGCAAAATTGGAATTGAAATGGTTTCAGGTTTACAAAATATTCTTATAAATTTCCGTCAAATTGATAAAGTATTCTATAAAATCAAAATTTATTGAATAAAAAATCTGTTATTTGTGGGTAAATCCGGGATAAGAGCGCGGCGGAATACCCAAAAACCCCCTGAAGGGAGCCTAATTCGCCAAAATTCCCGGCGGAATCAGTTTTTTAAGGGGCCGTCGGGCCGAACCGGCTTTGGATGCAGCAATTCCTGCACGGTCTTCTGGAAAAACGCGAATCGCCACTTGTAAACCTTGATGATGCGCCTGGTCACCGGATGCCGGGCGTAACGGTATTCCCCAAAGGCCTTCCCTGCCTCGATGGCATGCACCGTGCCGTCCTTCATCGTGATGCGCACCGTCACCCAGCCTGAGTCCACCTCGGCGTTCGCCGTGTTCGGATCTCCGGGCTCCACGAAGTCGTCGGCGGCGAACTGCGGCGTCTGCACGTAGATCTCGCCCGCCACGCGCCGAAGGATCGGAAGGGAATCCGGCTCTACCATGCGCACCGCGGTGTCGCTGATCCGGTGCAGCTTGTAATGGTGGCGCAGCCCGGTCGAATCGCGCCAACCCACTTCGACGTCGTCCACGTTCTCGTAAACGAAATCGGGGAAGACTGCGCGGTCCTTCCATTCGGAGGCGCGGGGGGGGACGCCCTGGAAGTCGCCGGGCGTTCGATAGACTTCGGGGGCGCCGGGCCATTTCCAGAACACGGATTCATATTCCTTGTCGGCGATGCCGCCGATCTCGACGCGGCCCGTCTTGCCCGAAGCGAGCGTCCATTCCAGCGTCTTCACCTCGGAGCGCGCGAAGCCGTATTCCTGGAGCTCGGCGGAGTCCGCGGCCTCCGTCGCGACCTCCTTCTTCCGCAGCGCGAACAGGAGTCCAAGGGCCTCCTCGATGCGGCCCTTGGACAGGGGAAAACTGTCGGACGCGGCAACCCATCCCGACGAAAGCTTCAGGAAGGCCGCGGAGTCCGCGCCTTGCGCGACCCGCAGGGCCACGACCTCATCCTTCCAGCGCGGATCGAGCGCGCGGCCGTCGTCGTACAGGGCGCGCTCGCGATGATGCTGCACGGCGAGCACAAGCACGAGGACCGCCAGCGCGGCCGCCATGAGGATCAGGCTCTTTTTCATGATCGGGACTCCATGCGGCGTGAATCTACATGCCTCTTCGCAATGTCTGCAAAGGGCTCCCAAAGCAAACGCCCCCTTGTGGAGGCGTTTCAAGGGGCGGTGCGAGGATCGCTTACTGCAGGTTGATGCGCGTGGAGTGCGTGCCGCCGCGCGGCGCATCGAGGCGGACGAGGTAGGTGCCCTTCGCCAGCCCGGGAAGATCGGCCTGGAGGAAGCGGTCATGGCCGCCCTGGACCTGCCGGAAGAACAGCCGCTTGCCGCGCGCGTCGGCGACGAGCACGCGGTAGGCGCCCGTCTCCGGCGTCGCCACGCGGAGGCCGTTCCCGGTCAGCGTGATGCCCTGGGCGGCTGCCCCGGCACGGCCCAGGATGGGCGTGGTGGTCTTGCAGGGCGAGGGGTCGTCGAAACCCGGCGAGAGCACCGTCACCGACGCCTCGGGATTGTACTCCACGTAGGCCGGGTCCATGCAACCCACGTAGTCACGCGCCAGGTAGCGCGTCAGGTTCCAGTCGAACCACTGCATCAGGCTGTCGTGGCGGATGTAGATGTCGCTGTGCCCCATGGAGTTGTAGGCTCCGAGCCCGTTGCCCATCTTGCGGGTCCACGCGAGGGGGTGATTGCCCAGCGTGGGCGAGGTCGCCGCCGGATTAAACGAGGATTCCAGGCCGGAAACAAGAATATTGAGGGGGCCGTGGGTCACGCCGTTGAAGACCATGCTGGTGTTCGTGGCGCGAGGATTGGCGCGGAACGTGTACCACTCGTCGGTCATGCCCGTCTTGGTGCGCGGCAGGCCGACGAAGATGTTCTTGGTCTCGGCATTGGCGAGGCCATGGTTGATGGTCGCGGCGGGAGCGCCTGACAAGGCATTGGGAGGGACTTGCCCGGCCACCACGGAGTCCATGTAAATGGTCGCCACGCAGCCGTCATTGTTGTGGTGATAGTACTGCCGCACCGCCACCTGGGCCAGGAACTGGCAGCCGGCGTCGGAGAGGTTCTCCTCGCCGTTGGTGGGGCAGGGCACGAAGGCTCCCGCGGCGTGGAGCATGAGGACGCCCTTGCCCTGCACCTCCACGAAGTTCCGGATCGCGGTCTCGCCCGTGGTGTTCAGCACTTGGCCGTCGCCCTGCGAGAAGACGGCCACCTGCACATCCGCCAAGGTCGAGGCCGTGACGTAACCCGTGACGGCGCTGCTGTCGACCTGGAAGTTGTACCGCAGCGCGAGGCGGCGATAGGCCCTTCTCACGGCCTGATAGGCGGGATGGTTGTTGGTCAGGCGCCGGTCATACAGCAGCACCTTCTTCACGTTGGTCTTGATCACGGTGGGCGGGGGAATGACCTGCGCCTCGACCCGCGACCCGAGGGCGCCGAAGGCCAACACGCCGAATGCCGCGAGGCCCAGCGCCGCGAGGATCCCCGATTTCTTGTTTTGAGTCTTCATGGTTCTCTCCTGTTAAAAATCCGTGTCGAAGGCAGCGGCTTGATCAGAACAGCCCGAACTCCAACCGAAGGACGTAGTACCACTCGCTCGGCGTGCGCGTCGCCGGCGTGTCGTACGGGTTGGCCATCACCACGTCGAAGTGGCGCGAGTTGTCGCTGGCCGCCTGTGCGTACAGGGTCAGGCCCTGCGTGATCTCGCGCTTGGCGTACACCGACCACTTGATGTCGTCCTTCGTGTACTCCTTGGTCCCGGGCCCGTAATTCACCGGATTGTCGAGGTCGCCGCCGGCGATCGGCAGCGGGCGGTTCGAATTGAGGGGCTGGCCGATGTCGTTGAGGAAGGGCGACCGATAGTACTCCATCTCCACCGCTAGGCGGTCGAGCAACCCGAAGGTCGGGAGGTTCACCCCCGCCATCATGGGCATCCGGCGGCTCCTGTCCTCATAATAAAAGGGTTGATCCTGCACGCCCAGAAGGGCGACTTCGCCATAGAGCTTGAAATCGCCGGAGCGAATGCCGTCGACCTTAAGCAGCGCGCCGATGTCGGCCGAGGCCCGCGCCATCATCTTTATTCCGCGGAAGGTGTAGTAGCCGCAATCCGACTTGCCGGCGGCATGGCCGACCTTGTCGTTGTAATAGTCCAGGCAGGCAGAGCTGTCGCCCGCGTAGTCCACCGGACGCTCCGTGGTCTTGCTGTAGGCGTTCTCCTTGGTTTCCGGCGTGATGCCGTTCCTGCCGTTCTCCTTCTTCAGGGTGATGGCATGCGCCCACACGGCGCCGGCCCCGAGCTCGAAGACGGGATTCGGCTTGAAGGTGACCAAATAACCCGGTGCCAGGTCGTGGATCGGCTCGATGTTGCGGTCCATGAACAGCGTGAAGTCGTGGGTCACCTTCCCCGAGAACGTGGGGAGGTTGAAGCGGACGCCCTGCGCGAGGTAACTGGCGGAATTCAGGTAGGACCATCCGCCGTTCCACACATAGCCCGGATAAGCGCCGCTGCGGAACAGGTATTCGCCCAGGTTGGCGGCATCCGGGTTGTACTTGATCGGGAACAGGCCGAACTGCAGCCTCGACGAAGGGTTTTCGACGTCTCCGAACGAGTAGATCGCCTGCGCCTGGCCCACGCCGGGTCCGAACTGCACGATGCGCGCGCCGGGCGAGGCGTCGGTGGGCGGCATGAGGGGGAGCCACAGCAGGCCGCCCACGGTCATGCGCACTTCGAGGCGCTCGTCCCGCACTCCGGAAACCGTCAGGTAGACTCCCGTGCGCGTGATAGGCTGGTCCTCGTAGGTGGAGCCCTTGATTCGGCCCTTCACGATCTGTCCGAAGTCGACGGAGCCCGCCACTTCATGCGGGTTGATCACCAGCTCCGCCATCGCAGGCCGGGCCAGCGCCGGGATCAGCAGCGCGAGCGACCAGGCCGCGCGTTTCATGATGCGAGTGTTCATTCGCCGGCCCTCAGATCCCGACTTCCAGGCGGAACACGTAATACCAGTCGCTCGACTTCAGCGTGGCGGGAACCGGCGACGGCTTCGCCGTGAAGTCGAAGTGCCGCATGTGGTCGTTGGCCGCCTGCGCGTATAGCGTCACGCCGTCGACGAGGGTGCGGCGCGCGTACGCGGTCCACTTCCATGGGCTCTCCTTCAGCTCCGACGGGATGTTGTATCCGTCTCCGCCCGAAGGCACGGGGATGGGAAGGTTCTGCTCGAAGGTGCTTCCGAAGGTGTTGGGGAAGCGTGACTTGTGGTACTCCCCCTCGAAGGCGAGGCGGTCGAGAACACCGAAGGTGGGCACGTTGACCCCGACCATCACGGGCATGCGCTCCGTTTTGTCCTCGTAGTAGTAAGGCTGGTCTTCCACGCCGAGGAGGGCGATTTCGCTGTAGACCTTGAAATCCCCGGGACGGATGATGTCAAGGCCGGTGAGCATGCCCAGGTCAAGGGAGACACGGCCCATGGTCTTGAAGCCGCGGAAGGTGTAGTACCCACAGTCCGAGCTCGTCTTGCCGATGGCGAGCGAATCGCCGCAGGGCGAGGAAGGCGGCACGTTCGCTCCGCCGGCGCTGTATACGGGCTTGCCCGTGGTCTTGCTGTAGGCGTTGTCCATCCCCACGGGAGAGGTGGCCGTGCGGTGGGGAGAAATGCCCGTCTCGCCTGTCTCCTTGCGCCACGTAATGGCATGCGACCACACCGCGCCGGCCCCAAGCTCGATGAAGGGCAGCGGCTTCGCCGTCAGCATGTAGCCCGGCGACAGGTCATGGTTGGGCTCGATGTCGCGCTCCATGTAGACCGTCAGGTCGTTCACGAGTTTGCCGCCAAACAGGGGGACGGAAAGACGGAGGCCCTGCGCGAGGTAGCTC
>DATAHJ010000326.1:0-3954 GCA_036263275.1 Fibrobacteria bacterium
ATCAGCGCGTCGTCGATGCGGATGGGCTGCGTGAGGGCGATCTGGATGCCTGCGAGGAGCGTGCCGATGCTGCGCTGCGCCGCGAGGCCGATGACGAGGCCCGCGATGCCCGCGGAGGCCAGCAGGCTCACGCCCACCTGCCGCACGCCGGGGAAGGTCATCAGCATGAAGGCCGCCGTGAGGATGGCGATGACCGTGAGGGCCACCTTCTCGAGCACGTCGATGCGGGTGTGTACCTTGCGGGCCAGGAGATTATCGGCGGCGGTGACATCGTAGCGCGAGAGGAAGAGGTCGCGCAAGAAGCGCACGGCGCTTACGAAAGCGTAGGCGATGGCGAGGATGAGGAGCAGCGCGGTGACGATTCCCAAAAGCCGCAGGCCGCCGCCCGGCAGCTTGAGCGAAGGGCTGACGATGTTGAGGAAAAGGAGGGGCAGTAGCAGCGAGACGGGCTTGCGCGCATGCTTGAAGGCGAGGTTGTCCCAGGCGAAGCGCGTGCGGCCCGAGAGCCCGTTCAGGAGGCGGAAGAGGATGCGGGTGGCGAGGACCCCGGCCATCACGGCTCCCGCGATCAGCAGCAGCGAGATGGCAAGGTTGCGCAAGGCGCCGTAGCCCAGTCCGCCGGTGAAGTAGTCCATGGTGCCTCCGGAGCGTATGCAACCAGGCTACAAAGGAGGCTGACAGCGGACAGCTTACGGCTTACAGCGAAACGAAACGCAACAAAAAAGACCCGGTTCTTTCGAACCGGGTCCATTGCTGTCCGCTGCCGGCTGTTCGCCGTAAGTTGACTAGGCCTTGTGCAGGGTCTTGCCGCTCGAGCGGAGGTCGTTGCAGGCCTCGACGATGCGGGCGGCCATGCCCTTCTCGCCCAGCTTGAGGTAGGCGCGCGGATCGTAGGCCTTCTTGTTGCCCACTTCGCCGTCGACCTTCAGCAGGCCGTCGTAGTTCTTGAAGATGTGGTCCGTCACCGGGCGCGAGAACGCGTACTGCGTGTCGGTGTCCACGTTCATCTTCACCACGCCGTAGTCGAGCGTCTCGTGGATCTCTTCCTTGGTCGAGCCCGAGCCGCCGTGGAACACGAGGTCGAAGCGCGCGCCGTACTTCTTCTTGAGCGCCTCCTGGCCGTCCTTGAGGATGGTGGGCTTGAGCTTCACGTTGCCGGGCTTGTACACGCCGTGCACGTTGCCGAAGGTGGCGGCGAACATGTAGCGGCCGCCGAAGCCGTTCAGCGCGTCGTACACGCCGAGCATGTCCTCGGGGGTGGTGTACAGCTTGTCGGCGGGGGCGTGCTCGTTGCTCACGCCGTCCTCCTCGCCGCCCACGACGCCGGCCTCGACCTCGAGGATGATTTCATTCTCGGCGCAGAGCTTCATGAGCTCCTTGGCGATCTTCATGTTCTCCTTGAGCGGCAGCTCGGAGCCGTCGAACATATGGCTGTTGAACAGGTTCGGCAGGCCGGCCGCGCGGCGGCGGGCCGTCTCGGCGATCAGCGGCTTCATGAAGCTGTCGACCTTGTTCGGCTGGCAGTGGTCGGTGTGCAGCGCGATGCGCACGGGGTAGAACTTCGCCATGCGGTGCACGTGCTCGGCCACCGAGATGGCGCCTTCGACCATGTTCTTGACGTACTGGCCGGAGGCGTGCTGGCCGCCGCCGTGCGAGAGCTGGATGATGCCGTCGGACTTGGCCTCGGCGAAGCCCAGCAGGGCGGCGTTGGCGGTCTCGATGTTGGAGACGTTGATGGCGGGGTAGGCGTACTTGTTCTTGTTCGCCGAGTCCAGCATCTCCACGTATTCTTTATGATTGACGACGGGCATGGGGGCTCCTTCGGGGGCGTTTACCTGTTCGGTTTTCGTTGGGTTTGACGGGGTCAAAGGTAGTTTTTCGCCCGAAATCCTCAATATTACCGGACAGCATGTGATTCGCTCGCGAAGTCCCGCGAACAACCCTGCAATGCCAGCGAAAACCCCCAACTTTCCCGTTTTCTATCCTTTTCCGTCATGAAATTCGAGGAAATCGTCGAACTCGCGCTCAGACGCAAGGCCGAAATGCCCGAAGGGCGCTCCACCACGGAGCTGTTCCGCAAGGGCGCGGACGGCATCGGCAAAAAGCTGGTTGAGGAGGCCGCCGAGAGCTGGATGGCCGCGCGGTTCGAGAGCCGCGACGCCCAGGCGCTGGAGCTGTCGCAGGTGCTGTATTACGTGGCGTGCATGATGGCCGAGAAGGGTCTCACGCTGGAAGAAGTCGAGGCCAAGCTGTGATCAAGGTCGCGTTGCCGAACAAGGGCCAGCTTTTCGAGCCCACGATGGACATGCTGTCGGCCTGCGGGTACAAGGTCAGCAAGTCGTTGCGGAGCTTGTCGACGCTGGACGCCGAGAACGGGGTGGAGTTCTACTTCCTGCGCCCCGGGGACATCCCGATGTACGTGGCGGAGGGAATTCTCGATGCCGGCGTGACGGGCGAAGATTTCGTGGCCGAGAAGGGCGTGAAGCCCACCAAGCTGCTCGACCTGGGCTTCGGGGCCTCGAAGCTTTGCATCGCCGTTCCGAACGAGAGCGAGGTGGGCTCGCTGGGAGACCTGTCGAAGGCGAACGCGCGCATCGCGACGTCCTTCCTGAACATCGTGCGGCAGAACGGCTACAAGGGCCCGCTGGTGGAACTCGAGGGCGCGGTGGAGATCTCGATCAAGCTCGGCATCGCCGATGCCATCGTCGACATCGTGGAAACCGGCACGACGCTGAAGCAGGCCGGGCTGAAGATCATCGGGGAGCCCCTGTTCCGTTCCAACGCGGCGCTGTACGCGCATCCTGGGCGCGAGGTGCAGGACGAGGTCCGCACCCTGAAGAGCCGCCTCGAGGGCAAGCTGCTGGCGATGGAATACGTGATGGTGGAGTACGATGCTCCGGAGGCCGTCCTCAAGGCGGCCTGCGACATCACGCCCGGCATCGAGTCGCCGACCGTGACGCCCCTGCAGAAGGCGGGTTGGTTCGCGGTGAAGGCGATGGTGAAGCGCCGCGTGTCGCAGAAGGCCATGGACGACCTGGCGAAGCTGGGTTGCAAGGGCATCCTGCTGACCTCGATCGACAGCGCCCGCATTTAGCGGGCGCTCCGTCATCACTTCGCCAGCATTTAGCGGGCGCTCCGTCAACACTTCGCCCGCATTTAGTAGCGCGCGCTTCCATCGCGCGCTATCTTTCCGGCATGCCCATCCAAATCCGTGATACCACCTTCGACGGCCTTGGAGCCGTCGAGATCAAGACCGCCCTCGCCCGCATGATCGTGGTGACCGAAATCGGTCCCCGCGTCGCCCATCTGTCCGCCATCAAGGGGAAGCGGGAAACCCGCAACCTGATGTTCTGGGATTCCCCGAAGAAGTACAAGCGGGGAGAGTGGCTTTTGCGCGGCGGCCATCGGGTGTGGGGGACGCGTCCCTTGGCCGACGAGAGCGAGGAATGCTACGCGGCAGACAATGTTCCCGCGAAGGTTCGGGTCACCTCGAAGGGCATTTCGGTAACTTCCAATAAAATGGATGCTTATGGCGTCCGGAAAAGCCTCTCGATCAAGCTGCTGGACGATGCGACTTTCTCCGTCGAAAGCGCGGTGACCAATGTCTCTGACATGCTATGGTCGGGCGGGGCCTGGGCCCTGACGGCCACCTTGCCGAAGAAGGGCTGCACCTACGGGATCCCTCTGGGCGACGGCAGCGAGTGGGACCTGTTCGCGATCGTGATTCCGAAGGCATGGGGCGGCCACGGCGCCCCCGTGAACGACCCGGCGGTGTCTTTCACCGAAGACAACATGATCTTCACCCCGGGCGGGAGGGAGACCAAGCGCATGATCCAGGCCCCGCAAGGGCTCATCGGCATGACGGATGCGGTCGAGAAGGTTTCCTTCCTGAAGCATTCTCCGTGGGAGCGCGACGGGCGGTACCCCATGAACTGCAACCTGGCCTTCTACAAC
>DATAHJ010000327.1:0-7179 GCA_036263275.1 Fibrobacteria bacterium
CTGGACCTGCGCGAGGTCGATCCCGCAAACCCGATGGCGGGATGGAAGGTCGACCAGCGCTGGCGCGCGCGCGCCGCCGCGCGCGACGGCCTCGTCGTGCGCGAAGGCAAAAGCGCCGAAGACTGGGACGCCTACGTCGCCCTCTACGCGAAGAGCCTCACGCGCTGGGGCGACACGGCCAGCTCCCGTCATCCGGAAGGCCTGTTCCATGACCTGCGCGAAACCCTTCCCGAAGGCGCCGTGAAGCTCTGGCTCGCGGAGCACGACGGTCGCGCGGGCGCAGGGTTCATCACGTTCTACCACAACCGCCACGCGGCGCTGTGGCACGGCGCCGCCGACGAGGAGTTCTTCGGCGCCGGCGCCAACCAGTTGTTGTACCTCGCCATGTCGGAAGACGCGCGGGCGCGCGGCTTCTCCTGGCTCGACCTGTTGCCCAGCGGCGGGCATAAGGGCGTCGAGGCCTTCAAGGCCCGCTTCGGATCGCGCCGCCTCGAGTTCGACTCATCCTTGAATCGTACGGGTCTTGTCGGCGCGCTCGCCGAGGTGCGGGCCAGGCTTCGAGGCCGGCCGTGAAGCCGCCGGACCCTGCCGCGTTCGAGGCGTTTCGCGCGCGCGTGGAGCGCGAGTACATGCGCGACTTCGGCGTGCGCGATCCCGCGCAGGTCGAGCGCGTCGCCGAGGCGTGGTTCAGCCCGGACGCGCGCCACGATCATCGCTTCGCGGAATTGCGGCGGCGCCTTCCCAATGCCCGCGACATCCTGGATCTCGCCTCGGGCATGGGCACGGCGACGCTTCGCGCCCTGGAGCTGGGCTACGACGCGCTCGGCGTCGAGCCCGACGCCGGGAAGCTTGCGCTCACGCGCGCCCGCATCGACGCGGGCGCGCTCCCACCGTCGTGGAAGGGCCGGTTCCATCGCGCGGTCGGCGAAAAGCTCCCGTTCAAGGATCATTCCTTCGACTGCGTGCTCTCGTACCAGACGCTGGAGCACGTGGCCGACCCCGCGGAGGTGATCGCGGAGATGCTGCGCGTGACGCGCCCCGGCGGCGCGCTGCACCTGCGCTGCCCCGACTATCGCGGAACCTTCGAGGGCCATTACCTGCTGCCTTGGCTGCCGCTGATGCCTCGCCCGCTCGCACGCCTCTGGCTGCGCCTCATGGGGCGGCCCGCGCGCGGCCTCGAGGGAATCGTCTACGTGACGGGCCCCGGACTCAAGCGCGAAGTGAGGCGGCAGGCCGCGCACCTGGGAATTCCTGTGCGGATCACGGACACGGGGCGCGAGCGCTTCGGCGAGCGCCTGCGCGCACGCGGACTGCCCGGCTGGCGCGGGCCCTCGCCCGTGTGGCGCGCGCTCGACTACGCGCGGCGCCTGTTTCGCACCGAGATCGAAGTCGACCTTTGGGTGGACGTGGGCGCCGTCTAGGTCCCGGCCGCGGGCTTGCGCGCCGTGACGAGATAGGCCCAAGTCGACTTGCGCGATTCCGCGGAGCGATCGAGCTTGTCGAGCGCGAGCGCGGCGAGCTGGACGACGAGGCCGATCGCGGGAATCACCGGGATCCACCGGAGCGGGCCGCGATGCAGCCGATATAGCTGGTAGACGAACAACTGGCCGAAGGTCAGCCAGAAGCCCGAAAGGGCCTTCACCTCGACCTCACGAAATCCCGCCTTGCCGAAAAGGTGCTCGAGGCCGTGGATCGTGTAGCGATAGAAGTCGCGCGGCTCCTCGTGGACATGCCAGATCAGCGGAACGGTGCAGATCGCGGATCCTCCCGCGCGCAGCACGCGAAAGGCTTCGCCTAGCGCCTCCGACGGTTCCTCGAGATGCTCGAGCACGGCGGAGCACAGCACCCCGTCAAAGGTTCCGTCGCGGAATGGCAGACGGTAAACGGACGCGGCCGCGTCGACGGCGGAGAGGCCGTGGTCGCTGCCGGGATGATCGACGCCCACGTGCATGTCGACGCGGCCGCGCATGAGGCGCGCATAGGGCTTGGGGCCGCAGCCCACGTCGAGCAACTTGCCGCGCGCGTGGCGCGCGAGCGCCGCCGCCAGCGCGCGATCCCCGACGCGATAGATGGCCCAGTTCTTGAGGGAGGCGGGCATCAGGCCACGCCCTTGGCGCTCAGCCACACGTTGCCCGGACCTGCGAGATCCGCAAGGCGACCGAAGCATTCTCGACCCGGATCGACGCGGTAGCGGTCGCTCACCACGCCGAGCGGCTCGGGCCGCGCGGTCTCCACATGGAACACCACCTGGCATTGGCCGGGATGATCCTCGCAGGCGGCGCGCAGCGCCTCGACTTGCTCGGGCTGGAGGCCCGCCGCGCGCAGGCGCACATGGACGCTCTTGGCGAGCAAGTCGCGCGCGCCCGCGAGCGGGAGGACCTTCGCGGCCGTGAGCTTGTGGACGCGCCGTTCCTCGTCCCACGAGAGCGCGCCGCGGATGAGCACCATGGAATCGACCTCCACGTCGCGGCGGGCGTCCTCGAACACGTCCGACCACAGCGCCACGTCGACCTTGCCGGTGAAATCCTCTAGGTCGGCGAAGGCGAAGGCCTTGTTGTCCTTCTGGCTGATGCGCTGCTTGAGCCGGGTGATCATGCCGCCGAGGATGACATTGGCGCCACGATGCCGCTCCAGGCGGTCGGGATCGAGCGACGAGGTGGCGAAGCCCTCGAGCTCCGGACGATAAGGCTCCAGCGGATGGCCGGAGAGGTAAAGCCCCAGCACTTCCTTTTCCTTTTCGAGCAACTCATGCCACGGCCACGGATCGACCGCGGGCAGGGAGGGCTCGTGCGCTTCCGCGCTGTCGCCCTCGCCGCCGCCGCCGAAAAGGCTCACCTGCCCCAGCTCGCGGTCCGCCTGCGCGCCCGCGGCGAAGGCCATGGCCGTCTCCACCGCCGCGAACTGCTGCGCGCGGTTGCCGGGCATGTCGTCGGGCAAGGCGCCGGCGAGGATGAGCGACTCCAGCGCGCGGCGGTTGAGCTGCTGCGCGTCGACGCGGCGGCAGAGGTCGAAGAGCGACTTGAACGGGCCGTTGCGCGTCCGCTCCTCGACCAACTTCTCCACGGCCTGGATGCCCACGTTCTTGATGCCGGCAAGGCCGTAGACGATCTTGCCGTTCTCCGCCCGGAACGTCGCCTCGCTGCGGTTGACGTCGGGGAACAAGACCTCCACGCCCATCTGCTTGCACTCGTTGAGCAGGATGACCAGGCGCGAGGTGTCCTGCATTTCGGAGTTCATGTTGGCCGCCATGAACTCGGCCGTGTAGTTCGCCTTGAGGAACGCGGTCTGGTAGCCCACGAGGGCGTAGGCCGCCGAGTGGGACTTGTTGAAGGCGTAGCTCGAGAAGGGGACGAGGATTTCCCACAGGCGCGAGGCCAATGCCGGATCGTAGCCGCGCTCCTTCGCCCCGTCCACGAACTTGGGCTTGAGCTCCGCCATTTTCTTCTCGTCTTTTTTACCCATCGCGCGGCGCAGCAAATCCGCGCCGCCGAGCGAGAAGCCGGCCAGCACCTGCGCCAGCTGCATCACCTGCTCCTGATATACGATGACCCCGTAGGTCTCCCGAAGGATCGGCTCGAGATCCTTGTGGTAATAGTCAGGCCGCTGGCGCCCGCGCTTGCGCGCGATGTACTCCGGGATGTTCTCCATGGGCCCCGGACGATACAGGGCGTTCATGGCGATGAGGTCCTCGAGGCCGCCCGGCTGCAGCTTGCGCAGGTAGTCCTGCATGCCGCCGGATTCGAACTGGAACACGCCCACGGTGAGACCCTTCCCCAGCATTTCCAGGGTCTTGGGGTCTTCCATGTCCAGCTTGAGCGGATCGATGTCGACGCCGTGGTTGCGCTTGATCTGCGCGATGGCGTCCTGGATCACCGACAGGTTGCGCAAGCCCAGGAAGTCCATCTTGAGCAGGCCGATGTCCTCGGAGTAGCGCATGTCGTACTGGATCATCGTCTGGTCGGACCCGGGCTGGCGGAACAGCGGCGCGAAGTTGACCACGGCCTTGGGCGCGATGATCACCGCGGCGGCGTGCATGCCCGCCTGCCGCACGAGGCCCTCGAGCGAGAGCGCCGTGTCCCACAGGCGCTGCCACGCCTCGCCGCCCGCGGCGATGGCCTGCGTCACCTCGGAGATGTCGGAGGCGTAGGTGGCCTCGCGGTTCTTGTCGCCCTCGGGGCGCTGCAGCCCCTTCGCGAGCGGCGGGATGAACTTGTTCATCCGCTCCACCTCGCGGAAATCGATGCCCAGCACGCGCGCCACGTCCTTGAGCACGGCCTTCGCCTTCAAGCGGCCGTAGGTCACGATCTGCGCCACCGACTCCGTGCCGTACTTGTCGACCACGTACTGGATCACCTCGCCGCGCCCGGCGTCGGAGAAGTCCGTGTCGATATCGGGCATCGTCACGCGTTCGGGGTTCAGGAAGCGCTCGAACAGCAGGCTGTAGCGGATGGGATCGACGTCGGTGATGCCGATCGCGTAGCACACCAGCGAGCCCACCGCGGATCCGCGGCCCGGGCCCACGGGAATGCCGCGCGCCTTCGCCGCGTTGATGAAGTCCTGCACGATGAGCATGTAGCCCGCGACCTTCATGTCCTTCATCACCGCGAGCTCGTAGTCGAGCCGCCTCACCGCCTCTTCCGAAGGCTCTTCAAAGCGCTTCTTCAATCCCTCGCGGGCGAGGGCCGCGAGGTATTCGTCGGAGTCGGTGTATTCCGCAGGAATGGGGAACTGCGGGTGATGCAGCGTGCCGAAGGACACTTCGACGTTGCAGGCCTCGGCCAGCTTGACCGTATTCTCGATCGCGCCGGGATACTTGCCCAGGAGCGCGGCCATCTCTTCGCCC
Source organism: Fibrobacteria bacterium (assembly GCA_036263275.1). Taxonomy (GTDB): domain Bacteria; phylum Fibrobacterota; class Fibrobacteria; order UBA11236; family UBA11236; genus UBA11236. Next base: position 4,844 of record DATAHJ010000327.1, read on the forward strand.
GAGCGCAGGTAATACTGGTCGGAAGGAAAACGCGGGCGGTCGGCGTCGCCCACGCGCGCGTTCGCCTCGATGCACAGCGCCACGCCGTGCGGCTCGGCCTCCGCCTTGCGCACGTAATGCACGTCGTTGGCCGCGAGCAGGTTCCAGCCGCCCGCCGCGTGCAGCTTCGCGAAATGCGCGTTGACCGTCCGCTCGTCCTCCACCCCGTGGTCCTGCACGATGAGGAAGACCCGATCCCTTCCGCCGAGCGATGCGAGAAACTCCAGCGAATCCGCCCCCCTCGCGTCCTGTCCCTTGAGGAAGCACACGCCCGCCTCGCTCTCGAGGTTGGGGACGAGGAAGAACAACCCTGCCGCGTGCCTGGCCAAAAGTTCGCGATCGACGCGCGGCTTCTGATAAAAGCCCTCGAGATGCCCCGCCGAGCACAGGTGCAGGAGGTTGCGGTAGCCGGCCTCGTTCTCCGCGAGCACCACGAGGCGATGCCAAGCCTTCTCGCCCGGCGCGTACGCCGTGCTGGTGCGCGAATCGGGCGCGACGAACAGCTCGCAGCCGATGATCGCCTTGAGCCCCGCCTTCTTGGCGCCCGTGTAGAACTCCAGCATCCCGAACATGTTCCCGAGGTCGGTCAGCGCCAGCGCCGTCTGCCCCATCGCCTGCGCCGCCTTGATCAGCGCCGGAATGCGCGAGGTGGCCCGGAGCATGGAATACTCCGAGTGGACGTGGAGGTGGACGAACGGAACGGTGGAGACGGGAGCCGGGGAGGCCGGAACGGGGGGGGAAGCCATGGGAATTCGGGTGAAATCCGGGGGGCCGGAATGGGGTCAACCTAGCTTCAGGAGGGGGGCGACTCAAGCTGTCCAAGGGGATCGAGTTCCTTCGGAATCCCGGGATTTTCCGTGGGAATCCGCCCGAAAGCCATCATTCCGAAACACGCGGGGACCCACCCCGATTTGCTAAATTTGGACGCCCCAACTAAATCCAATACAAGGGAGTGGTCAATGGCGAAAGCCTCCTCGACGAAATACGTTTACCTGTTCGGCGGCAAGAAAACCGACGGCGATTCTTCCATGCGCAACCTGCTCGGCGGCAAGGGCGCGAACCTCGCCGAGATGGCCAAGATCGGCCTTCCGGTGCCCGCGGGCTTCACGATCACGACCGAAGTCTGCACCTATTACTACGCCAACAAGCGCACCTACCCCGCCGCCCTGCAGAAGCAGATGGAGGAGGGCGTCCGCCACCTCGAGGCGACCATGGGCGTGAAGTTCGGCGACAAGAACAAGATGCCGCTGCTGGTTGCCGTGCGCTCGGGCGCGCGCGACTCGATGCCCGGCATGATGGACACCATCCTGAACCTCGGCCTCAACGACGACACGGTGCTGTCGCTCGTGAAGGCGACGAACAACGAGCGCTTCGCGTGGGATTGCTACCGCCGCTTCGTGCAGATGTACGGCGACGTCGTTCTGGGCGTGCAGAAGGCGCCGGGCGAGGACCACGAGCCGTTCGAGGTCGCCATCGAGGGCCTGAAGAAGGAGCGCCTCGGCAACGCGCACGCCGAGGACACCGAGCTCTCCGCCGCCGACCTGAAGGAGCTGGTCGCCCGCTTCAAGAAGCTGGTGAAGGACCGCACCGGCAAGAGCTTCCCCGCCGACCCGTGGGAGCAGCTGAAGGGCGCCGTGGGCGCCGTGTTCTCCTCGTGGATGAACGACCGCGCCATCGTGTACCGCCGCAAGTACAACATCCCCGCGGAGTGGGGCACGGCGGTGAACGTGCAATCGATGGTGTTCGGCAACACCGGCGACGAGTCGGGCTCGGGCGTGGCCTTCACGCGCGACCCCGCCACGGGCGAGAAGGTGTTCTACGGCGAGTTCCTGATGAACGCGCAGGGCGAGGACGTGGTGGCCGGCGTGCGCACGCCGGATCCGGTCGCGAGGCTGCACGAGAAGCAGCCCAAGTCGTACAAGGAGCTGGAGCGCATCCGCGGCGTGCTCGAGAAGCACTTCAAGGACATGCAGGACTTCGAGTTCACCATCCAGGACAAGAAGGTGTTCATGCTCCAGACCCGCAGCGGCAAGCGCACGGGCGTGGCGGCGGTGCGCATCGCGGTGGAGATGGTGAAAGAAAAGCTGATCGACTGGGAGACCGCGGTGACGCGCGTGCCCGCCGACCAGCTCGACCAGGTGCTCGCGCCCATCTTCGACCGCGCCGCGGTGAAGAGCGCGCCCGTGATCGCCACCGGCCTCCCGGCCGGTCCCGGCGCCGCCACCGGCAAGATCTACTTCAACGCCGAAGCGGCGGTTGAAGCCGCCGACCGCGGCGAGAAGGTCCTGCTCGTGCGC
>DATAHJ010000328.1:0-2034 GCA_036263275.1 Fibrobacteria bacterium
CTGCACCCCATGTTCTTCTACGTGGCCTTCTCGTTGGTGGCCATCGTGCTCCTTTCAACCTACTACCGCAAGCTCGGGCGCGGCGAAGGCGCGGCGCGCATGGGAATCGCCCTCATCCTCTCCGGCGCGGTGGGCAACAACCTCATCGACCGCCTGTTCATGCACAAGGTCACCGACTTCATCGACGCGGGCATTCCGAACTTCGCGCCGCGCTGGCCGGTGTTCAACATCGCCGACAGCGCGGTAAGCATCGGCCTCGTCCTGCTGATCGTGGGACCGATGTTCACGCGCAAGGCTCCCGCCGCGCCCGAGGGCGGGTCTTCCGATGCCCTCTAAGAAGAAGAACGGCAAGAAGGTCGCGAAAAAATCCTCGAAGAAGGCGGCCGCCACCAAAAAGTCCGTGAAAAAGGCGGCGGCTAAAAAATCCGTAAAGAAATCTTCCGCAGGGCCGAAGGCTGCCTCGGCTAAAACGGCCGCGAAAAAATCTTCGCCGCCGAAGAAAACCGGAAAGCCCGTCGCCAAGGCTTCGGCCAAGAAACCGGCGCGAAAGAAAACCCCTTCCTCCTCGAAAACTCCGCGGACCCGCAAGGTTGTTGTTCCGGCTGCTGCACCTCAGCCGAAGATCGCGCGTTTCACGATCGATGCCACGGACGCGACCCAGCGCATCGATCGCTTCCTCGGCGAAAAGATGGAGAACGCCTCGCGCACCCGCATCCAGAAATGGATGGAGAGCGGCGCGGTGCTCCTGAACGGCGAGCCGGTGCGCAAGAGCCACTCGCTGGCGGCGGGAGATTCGATCGAGGTGACGGTGCCCGTGGAACGCTCCGGCGGCCGCGCCGAGCCCGAGAACATCCCGCTGAAGATCGTGTACGAGGACAAGCATCTCGCGGTGGTCGACAAGCCCAAGGGCTTGGTCACGCACCCGGGCCACGGCGTCCCCGGCGGCACGTTGGCCAACGCGTTGGCCTACCGTTATAAGGCCCTCTCGGACTTCGGAGGCGTCGATCGCCCCGGCATCGTGCATCGCCTCGACCGCGACACGTCGGGCCTGCTGGTCATCGCGCGCGACAACGCCACGCACGCGGCGCTGTCGGCGGACCTCGCCGCGCGCAAGATCCGCCGCACGTATCGCGCCATCATCTGGCGCGAGCCGCCTCCCGAGGGAACCTTCGACTGGCCTCTCGGCCGCCATCCCAAAGATCCCACCCGCCGCGCGGTGTGGTCCGCGCCCGACGCCAAGGCGGGCATCAAGGCTGCGATCACGCACTACCGCGTGCTGCAGTGGTTCCAGTTCGCGGCGGAGGTCGAGGTCACGCTCGACACCGGGCGCACCCACCAGATCCGCGTGCACTTTTCGCATGCGGGGTATCCTGTCGCGGGTGACACGCCGTACGGTGGAGGCGAGGCGATGCTGTCCCGCGTGCCTCCGCTGTTCCAGGCCGCCGCGGCGAACCTGGTCAAGCGGCTTTCCTCGCAGGCCCTGCACGCGGCGAAGCTGTCCTTCGTGCACCCGCGCACGAAGAAGACGATGACCTTCGAGTCGCCCGTGCCGGAAGAATACGCGGCGGCGCTGAAGGGCCTCGAGAAATTCCGGAGAGAACCGGACTGACGGGTCTCGTCGACAAAGGATCCCATGAAAAAGCCCCTTGAATTCGACTTCACCCGCGCACTGGCCCGTGGCCGCGCCTCCTACGACGCCAAGGTGGGCCAGTGGTGGGAGCTTCGCGCCGCCGACGCGCCGCATGCGCGCGCCTACCGCCACACGGCGGAATACCTGCGCGACGCGCTCCGCAAGGCCCGCGTGCGCTCGCCGCTGATCGTCGACTTCGCCTGCGGCGGCGGCCACTTCCTGCTCGAGCTGGCGCGGCTGATCCCGGACGCGCGCATCGTCGGGCTCGACGGGTCGAGGAAGCTGCTGGCGCTTTCGCAGGCGCGCTGCGAGGCGGCGGGGATCTCCGCCGCCGAGCTTCCCGCGGCGAAGGCGTTCGCCGCGGGCGGGCCGCGCGTCCGGCTCCTCCGCACGAACCTCCCCAA
>DATAHJ010000329.1:0-2563 GCA_036263275.1 Fibrobacteria bacterium
ATCAACCATTTGCTTTCCGAAGATTCGCGAACGATCCGGAAGGCCGCGAAGAAAACCCCCAGCATCCCCAAGGCCGGCAAGGTCGCCAAGGCCAAGCCCGGAAGGAAGCGCGCATGAAGATTCTCGTCACCGGAGGCGCCGGGTTTCTCGGCTCCCATCTTTGCGATCTGCTGCTCGAGCGCGGCAACGAAGTGATCTGCCTCGACAACTTCTTCACCGGCTCCAAGCGCAACGTGGCCCACCTGATCGGCCGCCCGGACTTCGAGCTGGTGCGGCACGACGTGACGGAGCCCGTGCTGCTCGAGGTCGACCGCATCTTCAACCTCGCCTGCCCCGCCTCGCCGGTCCACTACCAATACAACGCCGTCAAGACGATCAAGACCAGCGTGATGGGCATGATCAACATGCTCGGCCTCGCCAAGCGCACCAAGGCGCGCATCCTGCAGGCGTCGACCAGCGAAGTGTACGGCGACCCCGAGGTGCATCCGCAGCGCGAGGACTACTGGGGCCACGTGAACCCCATCGGCATCCGCTCCTGCTACGACGAGGGCAAGCGCGTGGCCGAGACGTTATGCTTCGACTACCACCGCCAGAACAACGTCGACATCCGCGTGATGCGGATCTTCAATACCTACGGCCCCCGCATGCATCCCGACGACGGGCGTGTGGTCTCGAACTTCGTGGTGCAGGCGCTGCGCGGCCAGGACATCACGGTGTACGGCGACGGGTCGCAGACGCGCTCCTTCTGCTACGTCGATGATTTGCTTGAGGGAATGCTACGCCTGATGGATCATCCAACCCTGCTCGGGCCGGTCAACATCGGCAACCCGGGCGAGTTCACCATCCGGCAGCTGGCCGAGCAGGTGATCGCCCTCACGGGAAGCAAGAGCAAGATCGTCGAAAAGCCGCTTCCCAGCGACGATCCGCGCCAGCGCAAGCCGGACATCACCCTCGCCCGCAAGGAGCTGGGGTGGGAGCCGACGGTGGAGCTGCAGGCGGGACTGAAGAAGACGATCGCGTATTTCGATGGTCTCCTGAAGCAATAGACTCGCCTTTCGTGACTGACGGATTTTCCTAATATCCTTGCCGTCCGTTACCCCGCCGGCACAGGGAGGCATCGTGAAAAGCCATCGTAATCTTTACGTGCTCGTCGCTCTTCTCACGGCTTGTCTGGGCCATGTGGCCGCGGAACCCGTCACCGGCACCCCCGCCTCCGCAACGGTGCGGCCTGCTTCCGGCGCTGACCGTCCGCCAGCCGCGGTGGTGACGGCCCCCGCCGCAGGGAATCCGCAGCCTGCCCGCGAATGGTGGATGAACCGTCCCCTGCAAATCAAACTTGCAGTCAAGGGAAACGAGCAGGTCAAGGCGCAGATCATCGTTGGCAACTACTCCGGTGGCGGGCTCGGATGCACGTTCGCCGGGCAAGTGAAGACGGCGATCGCCACTCCCAGAAACGGAATCGCCAGCCTGGGTTTCATGGGTTTGGTGGTTCCCCGGCCAAGCTCCCGCGTGTTGGAAAGCGGTGCCTGCAAGCTGCCTCTCCGCATCTCCCGCAAGTCTGGGGGAACCTGGACCGAGGTCGAGAAGCTCGATACGGTGACGATCCAGATGGTGGCCCATGAGCGCGTGCGCATTACGGCCACCGCGACACTGCGCAATTGGCTGAAGCCCAACTACGTGGGCGGTTGCCTCACGGACGATGCAAACAGCCAGTTGGGCATTACCCAGGTAGCCGGGCCGCTCGGGGGCGACTGCCGCGCCGATTTCCTCACCACCGTGAACCGCAACGGTCGCGCCGACTGGAACTTCAACGCCTTGCCGGAGGGAGTGATCGTAGGCCCCGCAAAATGGCGGACCGAAGGCGACGCGAATTTCTGCAGCCTCTGCGCCGACCCTACCTCGTCCTGTCCCGGCGGCGACGCCTCCGTAACCGGAATGCCGGTCTATTATACCGAGGACTTGATCGGCCCGGTCATAACCACGGAAACAAGCATGTCGGGCGAGAATCTCGCCAAGTTCACGGGTCCGCCGAACACGCCCAAGAATGGGCGTGTGACGGAACCGTGGCATAATGTCGGAATCGGCTCCAACGACCATGGCGATTGGCGGAGCTACATGTACGCCTCCTATGCCCGCATGACCTGCAAGAATTGGGTGCCGACTCCCGCCGACGCGGGGCAGGCGTTGCAGAATGCGGGGAATGCGGTGGGCAACGTGGTCGGCGGCCTCGGGGCCGCCGCGGCGAACGCCTTGGGTCAGGGCGGAAATAATTCCGCAGGGAACTCGCAGCCCGGCCAGATTCTGCCGCCTGCGCCCTCGATCCGGCTCGTGCTGGAATCCTGGGAATTTTATCGTCCCCGTTCCGTCCGCCTTCCTTTCGAGCCCTGACGACTTTTCAGGCATCGGTTTAAAAAAGGCGACCCCCGGGGTCGCCTTTTTGATTCCTCCCGAACCTTGATCCGCTTTCCCTTGACAAACTTTTCCCCGGACTTTAATTTACCATTAGGTTAATTAAAGAATCTTCCATGCCAGCCTCCTTTTCCCTTCCTCCCGAGCACCTCGA
>DATAHJ010000330.1:0-1906 GCA_036263275.1 Fibrobacteria bacterium
TCTTCAACCGCGCGAATCCCGAGGCGGTGCAAAACCTCACGTCGCCCGGGCAAACGTGGCAGGCTTTGGCCGAGGGCGTGATCGCGTTGCTCGCGGGCCGGCGCATCGTCGACCTGGGCTGCGGCAACGGACGCCTCGCGCGACGGCTCGCGCTGGCGGGCAACACCGTGACGGGCGTGGACAGTTCCGAAGAACAGATAAGACTGGCGTCCGAAGGGGCGAATCAAGACGCGTCCTCCGACGCATCGGCGTCCCCTGCGTTCCGGCTGGCCTCCATGGAGGATACCGGCCTGCCCGCCGCGTCGTTCGACATCGCCATCCTCTCGCAGGCGCTGCATCACGCGGCGGAGCCGAGCGCGGCCGTGCGCGAGGCGCACCGGCTGCTGGTGCCCGGCGGGCGCCTGCTCGTCCTCGACCTGCTCGCACACGAGGAAGACTGGATGCGCACGCGCTTCGGCGACTTCTGGCTGGGGTTCTCCGAGGAGGACCTTCGCGAGTGGACGCGCGCCGCGGGATTCCGCCTGTCGAAATTCGAAATCACGCCTCCGTCGCCGGAGTATCCGGAGTTGGAGGGGGTATTGCTGGTGGGAGAGAAAAACAAGAATGATGAAATGATGGGAAGATGAAGTGATGCGGTCAGCGCTGATTGCTTCTCATCATTCCATCATTCATCGCCTCGTCATTTGCGATGAATAGTAACGGAGAATTCATGTCCTTTCATCCGATACACGGCCTTCTGTCGAAGCGCATCCTGATCCTGGACGGCGCGATGGGCACCATGATCCAGCCCTACAAGCTGTCCGAGGAGGATTTCCGCGGCGACCGCTTCAAGGACTGGCACAAGGACCTGAAGGGCAACAACGACCTGCTGCAGATCACGCGGCCGGATGTGATCGGCACGATCCATCGGCAGTATTTTGAAGCCGGCGCCGACATCGTGGAGACGAACACCTTCAACTGCAACGCCATCTCGATGGCGGACTACGACATGCAGGGGCTGGTGAGGGAACTGAACGTGGCCGGCGCCCGGCTGGCGAAGTCGATCGCGGAGGAGTTCACCGCGAAGGACTCGTCCAAGCCCCGCTTCGTGGCGGGATCGATCGGGCCGACGAACCGCTCGCTGGGCATGTCGCCCGACGTCAACGATCCGGGCTTCCGGGCCATCACCTGGGATCAGCTCGTGGAGGCCTACGAGGAGCAAGTCGACGCGCTGATCGAGGGCGGCGTGGACCTCCTCCTCGTCGAGACGGTGTTCGACACGCTGAACTGCAAGGCGGCGCTCTTCGCCATCGAGAACGTGTACGAGAAGCGCGGCGTGCGCCTGCCCATCATGGTCTCGGTCACCATCATCGACCTCGCGGGCCGCAACCTCTCGGGCCAGAGCACCGAGGCGTTCTGGAACTCGGTCTCGCATGCGAACCTGCTCTCCGTAGGCGTGAACTGCGCGCTGGGCGCGGAGCTGATGCGCCCGTACGTGCAGGAACTGGCGGAGAAGGCGACGGTGCATGTGTCGTGCCATCCGAACGCCGGCCTCCCCAACGCCTTCGGCGGCTACGACCAGAGCCCGGACTACATGGCCGGGTTGTTGAAGGATTTCGCCGAGTCGAAGTTCCTGAACATCGTGGGCGGATGCTGCGGCACCACGCCCGACCACATCAAGGCCATCCGCGAAGCGGTGGAAGTCTTCCCGCCGCGCGCGATCCCGTCGCCGGAGAAGACGCTGCGCCTTTCGGGCCTCGATCCGTTCACCTTCCGCAAGGAAATGACCTTCCTCAACGTGGGCGAGCGCACCAACATCACGGGCTCTCCCAAGTTCGCGAAGCTCATCCTGGGCGGAGATTATGACGCGGCGCTCTCGATCGCGCGGCAGCAGGTGGAGAACGGCGCCTCCGTGTTCGACGTGAAC
>DATAHJ010000331.1:0-5805 GCA_036263275.1 Fibrobacteria bacterium
GACCTCTTCGCAGGCTCCGGGGCCGTGGGGCTGGAGGCCGTGAGCCGCGGCGCGAAGCGCGCCGTGCTGGTGGAGCATCATCCGGCGGCCTTCCGCGCGCTGGAGGCGACCCGCGCGCTGCTCGTCGCGCGCGGGGCGGACCCCCGATCCATGCTCGCGGTGCGCCGCGACGCGCGCGATTTCTGCGCGAAACCCCCTCCCGAATTCCCGGCGGGAAGCTTCTCCGTCGTCTTCGCCGATCCACCCTTCGGGCAGGACTTCACCGGCCTCTGGGACGTCATGCGTCCCCTGCTGGAGCCTGAAGGCACGGGCCTGGTGCAGTTCCCCGCGCGGCGGCCCCCGGATTTCGCCGCGCGGGCCGACCGGATTCTCGAATACGGAGAGTCCGCGATCGCCCTTTTCCGCCCGAAGTAGCCCCCCCTGCATTTTCTCCGCCTTTTCCGGCCTTGTTAGTTTAAGGGGCCTCATCCACCGGAGTCCGCGTTGTCACGAGCCCTTTATCCCGGCACCTTCGACCCCATCACGCAAGGCCACCTCGACATCATCCGCCGGGGCGCGCAGTTGTTCGGGAGCGTCGACGTGGTGGTCGCCGTGAACGCCCGCAAGGCCAGCCTGTTCACGCTGGAAGAGCGCGTGGAGCTGGTCCGCGCCGCCACCCGCGACATCGCGGGGGTGACGGTGATCTCCCACGCGGGCCTGATGGTCGAATGCCTGCGCGAGCGCGGGGCGCAGGTGCTTCTTCGCGGCCTGCGCGCCGTCAGCGACTTCGAGCATGAGTTCCAGATGGCGCTCATGAACAAGAAGCTCGACCCCGCCTGCGAGACGCTCTACCTCATGCCCTCCGAGTCGTACACGTACCTCGCCTCGAGCCTCGTCCGCGAGCTGGCCGCGCTGGGCGCCGACGTCTCGGAGTTCGTGCCCCCGATGGTGGAAGAGGCGTTGAAAAGGAAGCTCAAGAGGTAGTTTCAGTTACGAATTACGAATTACGAATTAAAACACAAGGTTGGCTTGGTTGGCTTTGGAGGCCTTCCCCACGATCCGTAATTCGTAACTCGTAATTCGTAATTTTCCCCCCATGCCTCTCGTCATCCGCGTTCTCCTCACGATCAACATCGTCGCGTTCCTCGTGGACAAGTTCACGGGCGGCGCGTTCCTCCAGGCATGGCTCGCCCTGAACACCGGCGCCGTGCTGCACGACCATCAATGGTGGCGCGTGTTCACGTACATGTTCCTGCACGATACCCAGAACATCTGGCATATCGCGTTCAACATGCTCTCCCTTTGGATGTTCGGCACGCCGGTGGCCCGCGAAATGGGCGAAAGCGGGTTTCTCCGGCTCTACCTGATCGCGGGCTTCGTCGCGGGACTTTGCTCCCTGGCGTTTTACGGCATGCTGGAGCCCTATGCCAGCGTCGTGGGGGCTTCCGGCGCGATCTATGCCCTGCTGGTGGCCTTCGCATGGTTCTATCCCGAACAGCGTCTGCTGATGTTCTTCTTTTTTCCCGTCCCGGCGCGCTACGCCGTGCTCATCCTGGGAGGAATCTCCCTCCTCCTCATCAATTCGACCGGCGTGGCGCACGTGGCGCACCTCGGCGGCGCGGTGTTCGCCTGGGTCTACCTGAAGTGGTTCTGGGCGCCGTCGCGCGGAGGATTCCTCGCGCAGTGGCGCCAGCGTCGCAACCGCAACCGCTGGGAAAAGGCCATGCGCGACGGCGAGCGCCTGCGCGAGGCGATGGAAGACATCGACCCGATCCTTCGCAAGATCAGCGAGAGCGGGATCAATTCGCTGACCCGCTCGGAGCGCAAGCGTCTCGACAGCGTCAGCGAGATGAAGAAGAAGCTGCACGGCAGCGACCTGCCGATCAGCGACTATTACCGGAACCGGTAGGCGGGGAAAACTTCGGAGACGCTGACTTTCCGGGTTGGTGGTCGGGAAAAATTTCCGGATAGATCTTCGTCGTTGGTGGTTGGTGGCAATTACCCTGTCTTCGCCACCAACCACCAACGACGCAGCGCGGCCCAAATCCCTTTGTTGCCACCAACGGCGAAGCGTCGCCCCGGAACTATCCCACAGCCCCTACCATCTCCTCGGGCACTTCCAGCAGGAAGCGGCTGCCCTCTCCCAAGACGCTCTCGGCGGAGACCGCGACGCCGTAGCGCTGCGCCGCGTGCTTGACGATGGCCAGCCCCAGGCCCGTGCCGTCGTTGCCGGCGCGCGAGACGCCGCCGCGGTAGAACCGCTCGAAGATGCGGGGCAATGCCTCGGCGGGAATGCCGGGGCCCGTGTCGCGCACGCCGAGGCGGCGCGCCTCCGCGTCCCATTCGACCCGCACCTTGCCGCCCGGGCTGTTGTACTTGACCGCGTTGCCGACGAGGTTGCCCAGCATCAGGTCGAGGTCCCACGGTTCCATGCGCCAGGCGAGGTCCCACGGGACGCGGTTCTCGAAGCGCACGCCGCGGAGCTCCGCGACGGCGCGATGATGATCCCACGCCTGCTGGACGAAGTCGCACACGCGCAGCGGCACGGCGCGCGGCGACGCGCTGCCGCTCTCGATCTGGGAAAGGTTGAGCAGGTCCTGCACCAGCGCCTGCAAGCGCACGGCGTTGGAGTGGATCTTGCGCAAGAAGTTCGCGCGCGCGACCGGATCGTCCCCCGCGCCGTCGAGCAAGGTCTCCGAATAACCGAGGATCGAGGACAGCGGCGTCTTGAGCTCATGCGAGGCGTTGGCCACGAAGTCCGTCTTGGCGCGGTCCAGGTTGCGGAAACTCGTCACGTCCACCACCGTGAGCAGCGTCTCCTCTTCCACCCCGCCCGCCCGCAGCACGCGCAGGTGGCAGAGCAGGTCCACCGCGCTCTCGGCGCCCGGCTCTCCGCCCTTTTCCACCTGGTATACGCCCTCGCGGCTTTCACCGGAAGCGCCGCGCGACCGCTCGCCGGCGACCCAGCGGGCAAGGCCGTCGTGGCCCACGGCGTCGCGGAAGGAGCGTCCTTCCAGCGGCCAGGAAGGATCGCGGAGGGGAAGCAGGCGCAGCGCCGAGGCGTTGGCCGCGCGCACCCGGCCGGAGCGATCGAGCAGCACCACGCCTTCTTCAAGGCGATCGACAAGGGCCAGCAGGCGGTCGCGCTCGGCGCGCACTTCGCCCGTCAGGCGCTGCACGGCGCCGGCGTATTCGGTGAAGGCCTCGTTGAGGATCTCCGCCTCGCGAAACGGCGCGTCCCACCACAAGGGCTTGGAGACGTCGCGCGCGCCGTCGCGGATGCGCAGGAGCGGACGGCTGATGCTGCGCGAGACCCACAGGGCGATGACCATCGAGGCGAGCAGGAAGAGGGCTGCGGCCGCGAGCGCCGTGCGCCAGCCGATGTCGGCGAAGCTTTCGAGCGTCGAGGGCCCGGCGGCGACGCGCAGGATCCAGCCGTCGGGATCGAGGCGCACCGCCATGTAGAGCATCTCCTCGCGCACCGTGGTCGACATGCGGCGGGAGACGCCCATGCCCTTAGCGCGGGCTTCCTCGACCTCGGGGCGGTGCGCGTGGTTCTCGACCTGCGCGACCAGGTCGCGCGGCACGTGGGATTCTCCCGTCACGCGACCCGCGGGATCGATGATCGTCACGCGGTATCCCTTGGCGGCCGAGAAGGCCTTCGCGAGCGAATCGGCGCGGGGGAAGGCGAGCAGCCCCGGGTCCGCCTCGACCTGCGCCTTCAGCCAGCGAAGGTCGCCCGCGAACCCGGCCTCGAGTTCCGTCGTGAGCAGGCGTTCGGTGTTGCGGTACAGGTAGACGGAGAGCAGCAGGAATCCGCAGCCCAGGATCCCCAGCAGCAGGAACAACCGGGAAAGAAGCGAGGGACGGGAGGGCATGGGCGGAAGTTACGAATTACGAGTTACGAATTACGAGTTACGAATGGAGGGGGATGACAGAAGAAACTGCAAACCGCATGGTGGCGTCATCGCCTTGGATATCTTCCCGCAGAAACATCCTTTCCTGCTTGCTCAATTCGTAACTCGTAATTCGTAACTCAACAGCGCTTCTCTCCAAACTCTTCCCTACCCCTTGTACCCTTCCGGATCCCACTGGTATCCGAAGCCGGTCACGGTGCGGATGCAGCTGCCGTACGGCTTGATCTTTTCGCGCAGGCGCGTGACGGCCACGTCGACGCTGCGCAGGCCGGCCTTGGCGTCCATCCCCCATCCCCTCTCCAGGAGGGTGCCGCGATCCACGGTCTTGGGCTTCGACTCGAGCAGCACCTTGAGCAGCGAGAACTCGCGCGGCGAAAGGTGCACGCGTTGCCCTTCCACCTCGACGCGGTGGCTGTCGAGGGTGACGCGCAAGGCCTTGAAGACATAGTCCTCGCCGCCGCGCGCGCGGCGGATGAGCGCGTGCACGCGCGCCGCGAGCTCCTTGGGCGAGAAGGGCTTGGTGACGTAGTCGTCGGCCCCCACCTTGAAGCCCACGAGCTTGTCGGTCTCCTCGTTGCGGGCCGTGAGGAAGATCACGGGAATGCGCTCAAGGCGCTCGTCGCGCTTCATGCGGCGGCACACTTCGGTGCCGCTGATGTCGGGCAGCATGACGTCGAGCACGGCGAGGTCGATGCTCTCGTCGCTCAGCACCGAGAGCGCCTCCTGTCCCGTCTTCGCAGGAAACACGCGGAAGCCGTCCGCCTCGAGCCCGTAGGTGATCAGCTCGAGGATGTCGGCGTCGTCTTCGGTGACCAGTACAGAAATTCCGTCCAACTTGTTCCCCGTCTCGTTGCCTTGTCGCTTCTTTTCGTCTTCGTTTCGGCATCAAAGGTACCGATATCCGGCTCTCGGCCCTAGGCACGAGGCGTTTCATTCGTGTTTCGGGAGCCGAAATCGATCCGGCCCGGAGAGCTAATTTGTCCACGATGCCCCCCAAAAAATCGTCCAAATCCCCTGAAACCCTGCTTCAGGTCGAAAATGCCGTCCTCTCGCGCGGGAACGTGGACGCCCTCCGGGGGCTGTCGTGGACGCTGCGGCGGGGCGAGCACTGGGCCGTGCTGGGCCCAAACGGCTCGGGCAAGAGTACGCTCGTCCAGATGCTCCAAGGGCGCCTGTGGCCGCGCGAGGGCGACCTCTCCGTCTTGGGAAGACGCTTCGGCGAGGACGACGTGGACGAACTGCGCCGGCATGTGGCCTGGGTGGGCAGCGAGGTGGAACCCGAGTTTCCGGGACGGCAGGCCGTGGGCGACGTGGCGGCCTCCGGGGCCGTGGGCACCTTGGGCATCCAGTTCGACGCCCCGAAGGTCGCGCAGCGCCGCGAGGCGGCCCGGGCCCTGAGCCTGATGGGAATGACGCGCCTGGCCGAACGCCCCTTCTCGCAGCTCAGCCAAGGACAGCGCCGCCGCGCGGTGATCGCGCGCGCGCTGGCGATGCGCCCCGACCTGCTCCTGCTGGATGAACCGACCTCGGGACTCGATCCCGTGGCGCGCGAAGGTTTTCTCGCGAGCCTCGCGAAGCTCTTGCGCCCCGACTCCCGCCCCGCCGTAGTGTACGTCACGCACTACGTCGAAGAGATCCTTCCGGCCTTCACGCACGTGCTGCTGCTGCGGGCCGGTCGCGCCGTGGCCGCGGGCCCCAAGCGCGAAGTGCTGACCTCGGCGCTCCTCGAAAAGACCTTCGGCGCGAAGCTGAAGGTCGAGCGGCGCGGCGGCCGCACGTGGCTGCGCGCGGGATAAATTCCGCGCAAAATTTCGGCCATAAAAAAACCGGCCCGCATTGCGAACCGGTTCCTGAAAAATCGCCCCGGCGGTAGGGGCGAATAATCATTCGCACCTACTACGCCGGGTTG
>DATAHJ010000332.1:0-12239 GCA_036263275.1 Fibrobacteria bacterium
AGGCGCGTTTCGATCTCCGCCCACGACGCGCCGCGCGCAAGGACCGTTTGTCCCGGCGCGCCTTGGCCCGGTACATTCGCCGGGAGGAACAACGAATCGCCGCCGCGCGTGGAGACGCGCAGGCGCAGGCGGGTGACGCGGCGCATCGCGCCCTTGTCGGGCGCGAGCCTGGAGATCGGCAGCATCGCCGCGTCACCCGCCTCACCCGTGGCCGCGGAGTCTTCCGCGAGGGGCCCCGAGCGCGGCACGGCACGCGCGCCGTCGGCCAACGCCTCGAAATCCGCGAGGCGCCAGCCGGACGCATCGCGATGAAGATGCACGGCCTGCAGGGATTCGAACCGCTCCATGCCCAGGAAGGGCTTGCGGAAGACCGCGAGGGCGCGCACCTCGAGCACCGCCCAATCGGACCGGGTGTCCTCGCGAAGGACGCTGTCCCGGCTTTGGGCGGTGTCGAGAAAGGGCGCGAGGCGGGCCTGCGCGTCGGTCATCAGCGGAAACAACCGGCGCGCGGGCCCGACGGTGAGCGCCTTGGCCCCCGCCATGGCGTCGGGAGTGCCGACCTGCATGAGGGAATCGAAGCGTTCGGCGACTTGGCGGGGGGTGAAGGCGCGGGGAAGCGCCCCAAGCCCGGTACCGGACGATGCGACGGCCGGCAGCGAAAGCCCCCAAACCAAAAGGGCGAATTGTAATGAACGGAACATTTAGAACCAGTTCCGTTTCCGGAACCACGCGAGCATGCCCAGGAAGACCACGCCGCACAACACGGCCAAGGCCGCGAAGGCATGGGGCGTTCCCGCGAAAGGCAGGGGCACGTTCATCCCGTACAATCCCGTGACGAAAGAAAGCACCAGCAGCGGAGTGGACACGACGGTGAGCACGCGGATGGTTTCGTTGGTCTTGTGCGTGATCGCGGAGCGGTACAACTCGAGGATGTTCTGCACCACCTCCTTGTAGGTGGCGATGTCGTCGATCAGGCCGCGCAGGCGGTTTTCGGTGGAGCGGAAGAACGGCTTCGCGTACGGCGTCACGAAGCGCGACGCGCCCGAGGTGAGGTCGTGCAGCATCTGGAGCTGCGGGGCGAGCCAGAGCTGCTGCAGGAACAGGGCGTCGCGCACGGCGACGATGCGTTCGAGCAATTCCGTGCCGGAGTGCGCCAAGGCTTCCTCTTCCAGGGCGGCGAGCGCATCGTCCATCGCGTCCACGCGCGGGGCCGTGGCGTCGACGGCCGCGGAAACCAGGCGGTGCAGGAGCAGGTCCGGGGATTTCGGGGTTCCCTTGAAGCCGGGGAGTTCGGCGAACAGCTGGTCGAGGGTGGGCGACCGGCTTGAATGAAAGGTGACCAGGTACCCCGGGCCGAGCACGGCGTCGATTTCCGCGGGGTGCTCGTCGTCGGCGACGGGATCGAAAAAAACGAGGTGGGTATAGTCCTCGAAGGGCGTAAGTCGCGCCCGTGAACTCGCTTGGCGAATGTTCTGCACCACGATGGGATGCCAGCCGAGCCGTTCTTGTAACAATTCGCTCGTGGCGGCGTCCAGCTCCCCCTCCACATCGACCCAAACGAAACGCCCCGCCGGGACCGGACTGACGGGAGCGGCGGGATTCGCCTGCAGGTCGTTCCATCCCGAGGCGGGTTCGGGCGGCTTTCCAGGGGTGACGACGAAGCCTCTCAGGCGCGGGGGTTCGGACATGGAAGCAAGGTACACACCCGGATGCCCCGCAAGCTATTATTGCGGGGCGCATATGTCCGACTTGCCAGTCCCGTCCGACAGCCGCCCCGAATCTTCGGGCGCGCCCCCAAGGAAAACATGATCAATCGCCTGATCGCACGCTACGTCGCCTTCTCCTACGCGCGTCCGTGGATTCCCGTCCTCATCATCGCGCTCTCCGCGCTGGGCGCGTTCCAGTTCGCGCGCGGCCTGCGCATCGACACCGACCTGCGCGTGCTGCTGCCCGACGGCACGCCGTCGAAGAAGGCGATCGAGGAAGCCGAGCGGCGCAAGGGTTCCACCGACCTCTTCACCATCGCGATGGAAGCGCCTTCGATCGAGGCGGTCGCCAAGTTCCAGAAGACGCTGGCGGACTCGCTGGCGAAGTGGCCCGAGGCCGTGTGGGTGCAGTACGACCAGGACCGCTCGTTCTTCGAGAAGCGCGCGCTGCTCTACATGCCCACCTCCGAGCTGGAGGACTTGCGCGAGCGCGTGCGCGCGATGATCGGCGGCAAGTTCTCGTCGGCGAATCCGCTCGTCGCCAACCTGATGGAATCGGACGAGGGCGCGCCCGCGAACCTCGACGGCTGGCCCAACCGCGAGGCGCTGGAGGCGGAAGGCCTGCCGCAGGACATCGTGAAGTCGCTGACGCAGAGGGCCGGGCGCGGCAAGGACTCCGCCGGCGCGGAGGTCGTGCGCGGGGCCGATGGCGAGTTGATTCCCGCGAAGCCGGACTCGCTCGACTCGCGCCTGATCAACTGGCACGCGGCCAAGGGCGTGTGGGTGGGCGTGGTGCTGGTGCAGCTGAACAAGCCCTCCACCGACGCGCTGTTCGCCAAGTCGATGTACGACCGGGGCGAGGGCCTGATCGCGCGCATCAACCCGGCCGCGACCGACCCGCAGCTCGTGGCCAAGGTGGCCGGCGCGTACCGCAACTTCAACGAGATCGACCAGGTCAGCGCCGACGTGACGATCGCCGGCGCGATCTCCTTCGTGCTGGTGATGCTGCTGCTGTGGCTGTTCGTGCGCAAGCCCTTCAGCCTCGTGCTCATCAACGTGCCGCTCTTCGTGGCGATGGCCTGGGCCATGGGCGTCACCTATCTCGTCTACCAGCGCCTCACCCTGCTGACGGCCTTCATCCTCTCGCTGATCCTGGGGCTGGGCATCGAGTACGCGGTGCACCTCTACGCCCGCTGGGCGGAGGAGACGCGCAAGCGCGGCGACCCGGTGGAGTCGATGTCCCAGGCGATGCAGGCCACCTGGCGCTCCCTGCTCTCGGGCGCGGCCA
The DNA here is from genome assembly GCA_036263275.1 of Fibrobacteria bacterium. Classification (GTDB taxonomy): domain Bacteria; phylum Fibrobacterota; class Fibrobacteria; order UBA11236; family UBA11236; genus UBA11236. The sequence goes on from DATAHJ010000332.1 coordinate 2,995, forward strand.
CCAATATCTTCGCCATGTTGAGCCTGCAGATGGGCGGCTTCAAGGGCTTCCGCGAGTTCGGCATCGTGGTGTCGATCGGCATCTTCTTCGCGCTCATCGCCAACTGGATCGTGATGCCGCCGGTGTTTTTCCTCACCCTGCGCGCCGTGGGCTGGCTTGGCCGCCGCTCCCCGGGCTTTTTCAAGAAGGCGGTCGCCTTCATGCTCCCCTCGCAGGATGACGTGCACGGCGGCCTGCTTCTGCCCAAGCTTCCGCTGACGCGCCGCACGGCGGCGTGGATGGCCGTGGCGGCGGGCGTATTCACGCTCGCACTCGCCTTCGGGCCCGGCGTGTCGTTCGAGAACGACTTCCGCAACCTGCGCGGCAAGAGCACGGGCGCGGGCATCAGCTACGGCCGCGCCGTGGGGGCGGGCCAGAACACCTCGCCCGCCATCATCCTCGGCAAGAGCGAGGAGCAGATGCGCTCCGTGCATGAGGGCCTGGCGGCCCGCCACGGCGAGCCCGCCGACAGCATGCTCAAGGGCTTCACCACGATCCAGTCCTTCGTGCCCAAGCCCGGCCTCCAAAAACAGCGCCTCGAGGTGATGGGCGAAATCAAGGAGCTGATCTCGGGCCGCGCGCTCGACAAGGCCGACTCGTCGACGCGCGCGCAGCTCGACACGCTGCGCCGCTATCTGGATGCCCAGGCCTTTGATTTCGACTCGCTGCCCGGCTGGGCGCAGCGTTTCCTCACCGAGGCCGACGGCAGCCACGGCAAGATGGGTTTTCTCTATGCGCAGATGCGCGAAAGCGATGCCGTGGAGAGCGGGCGCTTCCAGTCACGCTTCCAAAAGCTCGAATCGGACGAGGGCGACGCCATGGTGGCGAGCAGCGGCTTCATCTACGCCGACGTGGTGCGCATGGTGAAGGCCGACGGCCCGCGCCTCGCGATCATCACGATGCTCTTCCTCATCGTCGTCACCTGGATCGACATGCGCAAGTGGAAGGGCGTATTGATCGTGGTGGGCTTCATCGCCCTGTCGGCCTTCTGGACCTACAAGCTGATGGGCCTGATGGGCCTCAAGCTGGGCGTGTTCAACCTCGTGGTGATTCCAACAATCCTGTCCGTATCGGTGGACTCGGTGATCCACCTCTACCATCGACGCCTCGCATTGGGCGCCGGGAAACTGCGCGAGCTGTACTACACGACCGGCTCCGCGGTGCTCGCGGGCACGCTGACGAACCTCTTCGGCTTCATCGGCCTGTGCTTCGTGGGACACAAGGGCATGCGCAGCATCGGCATCCTCTCGACCCTGGGCATCGGCGCCGGCCTCGTGGTGATGTTCACCGTGCTTCCCGCCGCGCTCGAATTCCTGTGCCCGAAGGAACCGGATGAAAACGAGGATGAGGAATAATCCTTTCACGGAGAGAAGAACATGCGCATCCTGATCGTCGGCGCGACCGGCACCATCGGCTCCGCCGTGGCCCGCGCCCTTTCCTCCCGGCATGAGGTCCTCCTCGCCGGAAACGCGCGCGGCGATTTCCGCGTGGACCTCGCCGATCCCCAATCCATTCGTGCCTTGTTCCAGGCCGCCGGCATCGTCGACGCGGTGGTCAGCGCCGCGGGCAAGGCGCGCTTCAAGCCCTTCGCCGACCTGGAGGATGAGGATTTCGGATTCAGCCTCGGCCACAAGCTGATGGGACAAGCCAACCTCGTGCGGTTCGGGCTCTCGCACGTCGCCGACGGTGGATCCTTCACGCTGACCTCCGGCATCCTTGCGCGCCACCCTTCGCCCGGGAGCGCGGCCATCAGCATGGTCAACTCCGGCCTCGAAGGCTTCGTGCGCGCGGCCGCGCTGGAGGCCCCGCGCAATATCCGCGTCAATGTCGTGAGCCCGCCCTGGGTCTCGGAAACGCTGAAGGCCATGGGCCGCGATCCCTCCGCGGGCAAGCCCGCCGACGCGGTGGCCGAGGCCTACGTCCGCGCCGTCGAAGGCCGCGACACCGGGAAGACATTCGACGCCTGAACGGTGAGCCGGCGATGGAGGCCCTTCTTTCCGCCGAGACGATCGCCGCGCGCGTGCGCGAGCTGGGCGCGCAAATCGCCCGCGACTATGCGGGCAAGGATCTGGTCCTCGTCACCGTGCTCAAGGGCGCCTTCGTCTTCGGCGCCGATCTTTCGCGCGCCATCGACCTTCCCTTGACGGTGGAGTTTTTCTCGGCGTCGAGCTACGGCGACGGCGTCGCCTCGACGGGAGATGTGCGAGTGACGCTGGAACCCGAAGGAACCCTCGCGGGCCGCGACGTGTTGCTGGTGGAGGACATCGTCGACACCGGTCGCACGGCCGCGCGCCTGCTTGAACTCTTGCGCGGGCACGAGCCCGCAAGCCTCAAGCTCTGCGCGCTGCTCGACAAGCCTTCGCGGCGCGAGGTGGAAGTGACGCTGGATTACAAGGGCTTCGAGATCGCCGACGAGTTCGTGGTGGGGTACGGGTTGGACTTGGCGGGCGTGTGGCGGAATTTGCCTTATGTGGGAGTGATCAACACGGACTAGGGATCGGTCAGGCGCCGGCGAGCCCCGCCACGTAATCCCGCTCTTCCTTCCCGAACCACGGACCCTCGCCCGCCGCCGCGTTCTCCGCCATGCGCTCTGGCTTCGACGTCGCGGGAATCGCGACATGGCAGCGCAGATCGCTCAGGCCCCACTTCAGCAGCGCCTGCGCCCAAGTCGTCACGCCAAAGGGCGCGAGGGGCTTGAGTTTTTCGACCGGCGGCGCGCTGCGGAAGAGGCCCCCTTCGCCGAAAGGCCGCATCAGGATCACACCGAGGTTCAGGTCGGCGGCGAGAGGGAGGATTTCCCTTTCGACCTCGCGCTGGCGCGGGTTGTAGGGAATCTGGATCGTGGAAATCCGTCCCGTCTTCATCACAGTCTTCAGTTCTTCGAGGGCATGAGCCTGGTAGTGCGTCGCGCCGATGGCGGCGACCTTGCCTGCGTCGCGCAGGCGCTCCAGTTCTTCGAGATGCTCGCACCAGTTCAATAGGTTGTGGATCTGATAGAGATCGACGCGGCCGCCGTAGAAGGAGAGCGCGGCCGAGATCTGCGCGCGGCCTTCCTTCAGCGATGAGGCCCACACCTTCGTCGCCACGACCGCCTTGTCGCGACGCCCCTCGAGGGATTTTCCGAGCACGCGTTCCGCCTCGCCGTACATCGGCGAGGAGTCGAAGAACGTCGCGCCCGACGCCAAGGCGGCATCGATCACTGCCCGACTGTTCGCTTCCGCCGCCGCGCCGCGCACGTCGAAGGTCTTCCACGTGCCCATTCCCACCACGGGAACCTTGAGCCCGGATCGTCCCAACACGCGCGTCTCCACGGTCAAGCGCTCTCCCTCGCTTCCTGGTCTTCCTTCAACAATGCAAATGCCTGCAAGGCCTCCGCGCGCGCGGCGGCATGGTCGACGATCGGGTGCGGATATGTCTTTCCGAGCGACACGCCCGCGGCCGCCAGCACGTCGTGTGGCGCCTCCCAAGGCGCGTGGATCCACTTCGCGGGCAGCTTCGCCAGCTCCGGCACGAACTCCCTCACGTATTCCCCGTTCGCGTCGAAGCGTTGTCCCTGCGTCACCGGCGCGAAAATGCGGAAGTACGGGGCGGCGTCCGCGCCGCAGCCGGCCGTCCACTGCCAGCCCAGCGTGTTCGAGGCGAGGTCGGCATCCACGAGCGTGTCCCAGAACCATTCCGCCCCCTCATTCCACGGCAGGCGCAGGTGCTTGACGAGGAAGGAAGCCGCGATCATGCGCACGCGGTTGTGCATCCACCCCGTGCGCCACAGCTGGCGCATGCCGGCGTCGACGATCGGATAACCCGTCCGGCCCAGCCGCCACGCCTTCAGCTTCTTGTGGCCGGGATCCTTCGCCCATGGGAAGCGGGCGAACTCCGCGCGCAACGGCTTCCCGGGCGTATGCGGAAAATGATAAAGCAGATGGTAGCCGAACTCGCGCCAGCCGACCTCCGAGAGGAAGGTCGCCGCGCCGCCCGAGGCGATGTCGCCCCCCTCCACGCGGCAGTGCGCCTCCGCTGCGGCCCATATTTGCCGCGGGCTCAACTCGCCGAAGCGAAGCCACGGGGACAGGCGCGATGTGCCATCCTCGCCCGGAATGTCGCGGCGTTCGCGATAGGCGTCCATCGCGCCGCGCGCGAAGCGATTGAGGCGCTTCACCGCGCCCTCCTCCCCGGGGCGCCAATGCGCGGCGAACTCCGCATCCCACGGGACTTTCGGAAGCAATTCGAAATCCGCGAGAGACAAGGAATCGGGCCACGCCGCCGGAGCGGACAGGGATTTCGCCTTGAAGGGAATCGGGGCCTCGACAGGGCGCGTCCGGCAATGCTTCCAGAACGGCGTGAACACCTGAAAGGGGCCGCCCTGCTTGTTGGTCACCGCGTGCGGCTCGAAGAGCAGTGAGCCGTTGAAACTCCTCGCCTCGATGCCCCCGGCGAGCAATTCCTTCTTGAGGATCTCGTCGCGCGCGCGAATCAACGGTTCATACCGGCGATTCCAAAACACCGCGCCCGCGTCCGCCGCGCGCGCGACGCGAAGCAAGGCCGGCAAGGAATCCCCGCGAACCACTGTCAACCGCGACCCGACCCCTCGCAGCGAGGCGTCGAGCGACGCCAAGGAATGGTGCAGCCACCACCGCGAGGCTCCCCCGGGTTTCCAAGGGCCCTCCCCCGCGTCGTCGAGCACGTAGACCGGAACGATGGGGACGCCCCGCTTGAGGGCCGCGTCGAGGGCTGGATTGTCCTGCAGACGCAGGTCGTGGCGGAACCAAACGAGGACGGGATTCACGGAGAAATGATAAGTGTCGCGGGAAAGCGCACGCCTGGAATTGCTTGTCTCCCGAATTTGGGCGAATGACGGGAGCCGCCCGAAAGTGTGCCTTTAAAATTTGGTTTCGTCGGGAGACTCGCGTTGCTTCGACGCTATCAAAGGCGCTTTTTATCATTTTTTGAGCGTTTTTGGGAACGATGCAGCGGAATTTGTACTCAAAAGTATGCACGCTGTCGGCAGGCCGGGAGGCGAAGGGGGCGATAGGTTATGGGGATGTCCAAAGGTCTTTCCAACGTGTTCGAATTCGCCGACTTCCGAAGATTCCTGGAAGACTATCACGCCAAGCGGCAGGCCGTCGACAAGACCTTCACGCGCGCGCGCTTCTGCAAGGATCTCGGGCTGCCCAACACGCGCAGCTTCTTCAACGATGTCGTGAAGGGCATGCGGCCCCTCTCGAAGAACTACGCGGAGCGGTTCGCGCGGGCGCTGGAGCTCGACGACGACGAAGCCGTGTATTTCCGGGTGCTGGTGGACTTCAACCAGTCCGAGAACCCCCGTGACCGCGAGATTCTCTTCGACCGGCTCGTGTCGCTGAACCGCACGCCGTCGCGGTTCATCAGCCCCGACGAGTACGAGTTCTATCGTCGTTGGCACCACACGACCATCTTCTCCCTGCTGGATGTGATCGACTTCACCGGGGACTACGCCGCGCTGGCCAAGCGCGTGCTGCCGCGCATCAGCGCCGCGCAGGCGCGCGCCTCGATCGCCCTCCTCAAGAAACTGGGCCTCGTCCACAAGCGCGAGGACGGAGCCTGGAAGCCCGTCGCCAAGACGATCGACACGGGGGGCTACGCGCGCAACGCGCTGGTGCAGCAGTACCAGCTGCAGTGCCTCGACCTCTCCAAGCGCGCGATGCTGATGGAGGGACCGGCCGCGCGCAACTTCTCGACGGTCACTTTCAGCGTGTCGAAGCGCGGGCTCGAGATGATCGAAGAGAAGCTGCAGCGCTTCAAGTCCGAGGCGCGCTCCATCGCGCACCGCGAGGCCGAGCCCGCCGACCGCGTGTACCAGCTCAATGTCCAGTTCTTTCCGCAGGCCTTGCCGGAGAAGTCGCCATGACGCGCGCATGGATGGCCTTGTCCGCCGCGGCCCTGGCCGCGCTGCTCTCCGGCTGCGGCATGCCGGAACTCGCCGGCGGTTCCAGCTCGACGGAGACCGGCGAGAAGGTCGCCCTCACGGGCCGCGTGATGAACGGAAACCATCCGGTGCCGGGCGTCGCGGTCACGCTGACGCGCGCCGGCCTCACCGACACCACCGACGCGACGGGAACCTATCGCCTGATCGGCAATGTTTCCGGCGTGCCGGAAGCCTCGGCGGCTTCGCCGGACACGCTTCTGTTCGAGCTGAACGGAGGCGTGATCGCGACCCAGGGCGTCACCGGATGGGTCGCCGCGGAGTCCGACCTGCAGCTCGTGCGGCGCGGTTTCTCGGGCCCTCTCCTCACCGACAGCGCGGGCGACGCGCCCGTGGGCCGCGTCGAGGGCGTACTGACCGGTGACGGCATCGCCGCCGGAGACTCGCTGACCGCGACCTTCTACTACAGCACCCTCTCCTCCAGCTACAGCGGCTTCCTGTACTTCCCGCCGCCCGGCGCCGCCGTGCGAAACTACGCCGTGCGCGTGGACGTTTACGACCTAGAAGGCCGCCTCGTCGGAAGGAGCGCTTCCGTTCCCTTCAGCAGCCTCGCGGGCAACATCACGCTTCCCGCCTTCCATTCCGGCAACTTCGCCACGGCCAAAACAAATGCTCACTGACCCCGGGTTCGCCCGAAAGGAGTCCATCATGAAACATTCACCCTGGATCATCGCCCTGCGGCAAGCCGCCCCGGCCCTCTTGGCGGCGGGGGCCTTGGCGCTCACCGGCTGCTTCCAAAGCGAGCCGCGCGGCAAGGACGGTGATTCGCTCAGCCTGACGGGCCGCGTCGTCTCCTCCAACGACGGTCCGGTTGCGGGCGTGGTGGTCCGGCTCGCGGTCGACGGCGGGGCCGACACGACCGACGCGACGGGACGCTATCACCTCACGGGAAAGAAGGGCGGCAAGGCGGGCGGAGTCGTGCTCGACACGCTTTACTATTCGAAAGGCGGCCTGGCGCTGGCGCGCGTGAGCGTGACCAGCTGGACCGACAGCCTTCCCGACGTGGAAGTCGTGCAGCGCGACATCTCCGGCCTGCTCGACAGCGGCTCCGGAGCAGTGGGCCGCGTGGAAGCGATCCTGACCGGCGACGGCATCGACAGCGCGTCGCCGGTGGTGGCCCAGGTCTACTACAATACGCTGACGGGCAATTACAGCGGGTTCATGTACTTCCCGCCCGCCGCCACGGTGCGGAATTACTCCGTGCGGGTGAACGTATACGGCCCCGACAGCCTCCTCGCGGGCCGTAGCGTGCCGGTGCCGTTCAACAGCTTCGCGGGCAACATCACGGTGCCCGCGTTCAAGTCCGGCAACGCCAAGCCGGCGGCAAACGCGGGCACGGACTCCGTGGTGGCGTCCGGCGCGACGGTGATGCTGCACGGCGCCGCGGTCGACTCCTTCGGCGGCACGATCACCAAGTGGGAGTGGAGCATCGGGGGGGGGTCCTTCGTGCAGACTTCCTCGAGCGACACCTCGTTCACGCGCGGCTCCATGGGGGCCTATCCCTGCATCCTCCGCGTGACCGACAACGACGGCAACAAGGCGCTCGATACCGTCGTCGCGACGGTGTTGTCGCACGGCACGACCTGGACGACCCGGTCCTCGGGAACGACAAGCTCGTTGACCTCCGTGGTCTGGACGGGAACGCAATTCGTCGCCGTCGGATCCGGGGCCACCGCGGTCACGTCGCCCGATGGAATCACCTGGACGGCGCGCGTCATCGACAACACCTCGCCGCCTTCGCTTTCGGACGTGGCTTGGAACGGAAGAAAGCTGATGGCCGTGACCACCAGCTCCGGGTTGCAGGAAAACGTTTATACGTCCACCGACGGAATCACCTGGACTCCGGGCCGATTGACGCCTCCCGTCATTTCAGGCTCTCCTCTTCGGGTCTCGGCGGTCGATACCGCCTTCATCGTGGCCGGAGTCAGCGGCACGACTCGACTTTTCCTCAAGTCGACCAACGACGGGTCCACGTGGACGGTGGACAGCATCCCGCGCGAACCGGCTTACATGACATCGATTTGGTCCTTCGCAAAACACGCGGAGCGCATCGTGGGCGTGGGCACCAACGGGGTCGCCGCCAGCGCCCCGGCAAGCGGCGGGGCCTGGGTGCGCCACACCAACTCGGACACCTACCCCCCTCCCGAGGGCGGCGTTTACGACTACACCATGATGTCCGTCATTTCCACCGGGGCTCACGCGGTGGCGGTGGGCTACGCGGGTCACGTGATGCGCTCCGTCGACGGGATGACTTGGGAGCAGCCCCGCATCGTGGGGAACATCCCGAAACAGTCCGGCGGCTCTTCCAAGGGAAACCTGATGGACGTCGTGTGGACGGGCGACCTGCTCGTCGCGGTGGGAAACGACTACACCGTCATCTCCGCCGACGACGGAGCCAATTGGGCCATGGTCCAATCGGCGACAGGACCCATGTACTCCGTGGCTTGGAACGGGACGCGTCTCGTGGCGGTGGGAAGCGGCGGAAAAATCGTGACTTCCGACTGATGTTCCGGAGAGGGGATGCCGCGGCCGGAAGGCCGTGGCGGCGGGGCGGCCTCCTTGTGGAGGCCGCCTTTTTTATGCCGAATATTCTTCGATCGGCGGGCAGGCGCAGAACAGGTTCTTGTCGCCGTAGGCGTTGTTGAGCCTGCCCACGCTGGGCCAGAACTTGTTGGCGCGCACCCAGGGCAGCGGATAGGCCGCCTGCTCGCGCGTGTAGGCGTGCGTCCACGCGTCGGCGACGACTTCCTCGGGAGTGTGCGGCGCCATCTTCAGGACGTTGTCCAGCTTGTCGGCGCGGCCTTCCTCGATCTCGCGGATCTCGCCGCGGATGGCGATGAGCGCCTCGCAGAAGCGATCGAGCTCGGCCTTGGGCTCCGATTCCGTCGGCTCGATCATCAGCGTGCCCGCCACCGGGAACGACACCGTGGGCGCGTGGAAACCGTAGTCCATGAGGCGCTTGGCGATGTCCTCCACCTCCACGCCTGCCGAAGCCTTGAAGGCGCGACAGTCGGCGATCAGCTCGTGCGCCACGGTGCCGTTCTCGCCGACGTACAAGATGGGGTAGTGGTCCTTGAGCCGCGCCTTGATGTAATTGGCGTTGAGGATCGCGACCTGCGTCGCCTTCTTGAGCCCGTCGGGCCCCATCATGGCGATGTACATCCACGAGATCGGCAGGATCGACGCGCTGCCCCACGGCGCCGACGAGATCGCGCCGATCGCGTGCGCGCCACCGTTCTTCACGAGC
>DATAHJ010000333.1:0-3022 GCA_036263275.1 Fibrobacteria bacterium
CGCGTGATCGAGATCTACGGCCCCGAGTCCTCCGGCAAGACCACGCTGACTTTGCACGCCATCGCCGAGGCGCAAAAGGCCGGCGGCGTCGCCGCCTTCATCGACGCCGAGCACGCCTTCGACGCCCAGTACGCCCGCCGCCTCGGGGTGGACATCGACAACCTGCTCGTCTCCCAGCCGGATACCGGCGAGCAGGCCCTCGACATCTGCGAGACGCTGGTGCGCAGCGGCGCGGTCGACATCATCGTGATCGACTCCGTGGCCGCGCTCGTGCCCCAAGCCGAGATCAACGGCGAAATGGGCGACTCGCACATGGGCCTGCAGGCGCGCCTCATGTCGCAGGCGCTGCGCAAGCTCACGGGCATCCTGAGCCGCTCCAACTGCTGCCTCATCTTCATCAACCAGCTGCGCATGAAGATCGGCGTGATGTTCGGCAACCCCGAGACCACCACCGGCGGCAACGCGCTCAAGTTCTACGCCTCGGTGCGCCTCGACATCCGCAAGATCGCCTCGCTGAAGGAAGGCGAAGAGGCGGTGGGCAGCCGCACCCGCGTGAAGGTGGTCAAGAACAAGCTGGCCGCTCCCTTCAAGCAATGCGAGTTCGACATCCTGTACGGGACGGGCATCTCCCGCGAGGGCAGCCTGCTCGACATGGCGGTGGACCTCGAGATCGTGCAAAAGTCGGGAACCTGGTTCTCCTACGGCAAGGACCGCCTGGGTCAGGGACGCGAGAAAGCTCGCGACTTCCTCAAGGAGAACAAGGCCCTCGCGGCCGAGATCGAGGCCAAGATCCGTCAGGCGCATCAAGCCCAGCTGGCCACCGGAGGCCTCGACGCTCCCAAGGCCGGCGACGACGAGGGTGGGGACGAGGAATGGTCGGACATCCGGGTGGCCGGAGAGTAATCCCCCGAGGGTAACGGGGGAGCAATCCCCCGGAAACCCTATTTTGGGGATAATCCTCGAAATTTGCCAATTTGCGCGTTATTTCAATCGGATTTTATATGCCCATCTCAGGGTCCCGATGGGTATATTGGGTTTAAGGGAATGCCCCGCCAACCCCGGTTTTCGGGTAGGCTATCACGGGGAATCCCAATGAGTTAACGGCGGTACTCCCGAGCGGAGCCGCCCCGCGGTCAGGAGCAACGGGCAAGCCCCGAAACTCCGACCCCGGTGAGTTTGGATTGGGCAGCTTCGACCCGCTAAAGAAAAGGCGAGCCGGAGCGAGGGCAAGCGATGCAAGGCGCCCACCGCAGCGATACTTCAGGTATCGCGAGGAGGGCAACGAAGCAGCGCGCCGCCCGCAGCCCGGCGCAGCACTTCCTCCGGATGGGTGGAAGGCCGCGGGGAGCCACCCTACGTCGGACACGGTGTTCGACGGGGGCCTCCCTGGCGGCTCGCGCCTCTCGCTTCTTCCCTCTTCTTCTCGATCCTCTCTTCGCGCGACTCTTGACCGTGTCTTTTTAGTCGGGCCGTTTTAACGCGCCGCCCGGTTCCGGTCGATCCACCAGCCCCACAGCACCAGCAGCCACATGGCGTGGCCGGCCCACGCGACCGCCCGCACGCCCGGAGGCGGGGGGCCGAAGACATTCGCGAGGTACATGACGCCCAAAAAGGCGACGAGGCTCCACAGGGCCCACCTTCCGGTCTTGTTCTTGGGGACGGTGGAGCGGACGTAGATCCACACGCCCAAGGCGAGCAAGCCGAACTCGGCGACGAGCGTCCAACCGACGGAGTTCCACAGGCCGAGGCCCACGCGCAGTCCGCCAGGCACGATGGGCAGGTCGGGACGATGGGTGATGAGGTCGAGCAGCCAATGGCTGAGCACCAGGAGTCCCACGACAACCGCGCCGCGCAGGTAACGGCGCGTGAGGGCGTAGACCATGGCGAGGGCCGAGGCCCAGAAGGCCACGCCCACGAGGCTGTGCGTGACAGGGTAGGACTCGAAGTCGAGCGGCGTGACGGCCGTGATGCCCGGGACGATGGCGACGCGCTCGATGCCGAGCAGGAGCATCGTGGGCCAGAGCAGGTCGACGAACTGCGCCGCGAGGAAGAGCATGCAGAGCGAAGTTTTGGGCGCGGCCTTCTTGGCCGCGAACCCGAGGGCGAAGTGTCCGATGAACATGGGAGAGTCCTTTCCTGGCGACTCGGCGAGTCGCCCACACGATCCTACGTCGACAAAGGAACTGCGCTGGAGACGCTGCCAAGCAATTCCTTCACCCTTCCTTCAACGTCTTCCGCCAAGCTGATCTCGGTGACCATGGCCACGGTACGAACCCCGCGGGAAAAAAGCTCCCCGAGGTGATGCCCCTTGATGCCACCCATCGTGGTCCAGGGATGGCGGGTGAGTTTCGCGAGCCGCAGGACTTCGTCGACACCGAGCGCGTGCAGGTGCTCCTTGGTGTTAGTGGGAAACATGGGGCCGATGTTGATGTTGCTCACGGGCAGATCGTTGGCCGCGAGGACTTCCGGCTCGTCGTGGGTCGAAAGCCCGATGATGGCATCGGGACCGAGGATCCGCCGTGCTTCGACCGGACCCATGTCGTCCTGACCCAGGTGCACGCCGTCCGCCCCGATGCGCGCGGCGATCTCGACATGGTCGTTGATGATGAGAGTGGCATCATGGTTTCGACAGAGTTTCAGCACCGCGCGGGCCGCCTGCTCGAAGGATTCCGAATCCATCGTCTGTCACGGAATTGGATCAATCGCGCGCCGCCCCGCAGGGCGGCCGCGACGACATCCAGGATGGGCCGGCCGGCAGTGAGCCCCCCGTCGGTGACGAAATACAGCGGGAACTCGCCGGGAAGGGAACGCATGGTTCCAAAGCTAACAGCGGACAGCGAACAGCCCACAGCGAACACCAAAAACAAGACAAAGACCGAGAAGCAAGGTGTAAGCTGTCCGCTGTAAGCCGTAAGCTCCCGACCCCAAGGCCTTCGCCCAAAATCGCTACATTTCCATGTTCAAACCCACGAAAGGTTCCCAGTCTCATGGCCACGAAGTCGCCGAAAAAGTCCTCGACCGC
>DATAHJ010000334.1:0-2855 GCA_036263275.1 Fibrobacteria bacterium
CGAAGTATTCCGCGACGGAGCGCGCGTTGCATCCCGGCGCCGCGGAGAAGCCGATGCCTTGCGACTTCAGGTATGCCTGGTCCACGTGGTCGACGCCGATGGTGGCGGTGCCCACGAACTTCACGCGCGATCCGTCGAGGAGCGCGGCGTTGACCTTGGTGATGGAACGGACAAGCAGCGCGTCGGCTTTACGCACATCTTCCGCCGTGACCCTGCGGCCGTGGAAGGTGACGACGTCACCGTAGGCGGAGAAGACTTCGCGGCCTTGGGGGATGTTCTCGTCGACGAGGATTTTCACGCCTCGCCCGGCTCCTTCGTCCTCTCGAGCTTCGCTTCCACCCGCTCGCCGCCGCGCTTCACGATGTGTCCCGGCGCGCCCACGACGGTGGTGTTCGCCGGGATGTCGTGCATGATCACCACCGTCTCCGCGCCCACCTTCACGTCGTTGCCCACTGTGATGGGGCCGAGCAGCGTGGCGTTGGTGCCCACGAGCACGCGGTCGCCCAGGGTGGGATGCCGCTTGCCCGCGTGCTTGCCCGTGCCGCCCAGCGTCACGCGGTGGAAGAGCACGCAGTCGTCGCCGATGACGGCGGTCTCGCCGATCACGATGCCGTGGCCGTGGTCGATGAACAGCCGCTTGCCGATCTGCGCGCCGGGATGGATCTCGATGCCCGTGAGGAAGCGGGCGAACTCCGAGGTCAGCCGCGCGAGGAAGAACAGGCGGCAGTTGTACAGCGGGTGGGCCAGCCAGCGGTGCAGCACGAGCGCATGCAGGCCGGGGTACAGCAGGGGCTGCAGTCCCTTCGCCGCGGGGTCGTTGCGGTAGATGGCCTTGAGGTCGGAGAACATGGGGGGAAAATAACTCTTCGTGGGCGGTGCTTTGTCGAGGGTGGAAGGTGGAGGGACGCCACGGCGGGCGGGGACTCTGCCACGACACGACGAAGTGAATCTCCTTCGTTTTGCTTATTCCCTACCTTCTACCCTCCACCTTCCTCTTCGCCCACGCCTCCGCCGCCGCCAGATCCGGAATCTCCCCCTCCAGCTGCAGCTCGAAGCTCTCGGCGATGATCTTCCCCAACTCGGGGCCGGGCTTAAGGCCGAGCGACAAGAGAAACTTCCCCGTCAGGAACGGCGCCGGCTTTTGCAGCAGCACGTCGAGCTTCTTCGACTCCTCCAGCAGCCAGTCGCCCGCGGGGAAGCGCTGCTCCAGCGCCTCCTCGGTCGTGCGGCCCAGGTGGTCGGCGCGCGCGAGGCGCACGAGCTTCGCGATGTCGACGCGCAGCGCGAGGCGGCGGATCGCCGCGGGGCGCAGCGTCTCGCGCACGTTGTAAAGCTGCGTGGGCTTGAGATGCTCGCGCACCAGCGTCACGACGCCGTCGACCAGGTCGGTCTCGTTCGTCAGCCGAGCGAGGAAGGCGCGCGTCGGCTTGTCGCCGCCGGACTCGTGCGCGGGGCTCCGCCAACGCCCGTCCTTGCGGATGGTGAAGTCCGCCTTGCCGAGGTCGTGGCAGAGCGCGGCGAGCATGTGCGCGAGCGCGTCGTTTTCGCTCCCGCACTCCGCGCGCAGGCGCGCGGCTTGGTCGACGACCATCAAGGTGTGGGTCCACACGTCGCCTTCGCAATGCCATTCGGGTTCCTGCGGCACGCCCACCAAAGCTTCGAGCTCGGGGAAGAAGCGCAAGAGTCCCATGCGCCGCATCCATTCGAGGCCCACGGAAGGCCGCGCGGACTTGAGGAGCAACTTCTTGAACTCCGCGAAGAGGCGCTCGCGCGGCAGCTCCTGCAGCGGTTGCGCGGCGCACAGCGCGCGCGTGGCGGGCGCGATCTCGAAATTGAAGCGCGCGGCGAACTGCACCGCCCGCAGCGCGCGCAACGGATCCTCCGAGAACGCATCGGACACGTGACGCAATACGCCGCGCGCAAGGTCGTCGCGCCCGCCGTGGCAATCGACGAGCTCCAGGTCCGGCAGGCGCATGCCCATCGCGTTGATGGTGAAGTCGCGGCGCGACGACGCGGTGGCGAAGTCGAGCATTGGGTCGGCCGTCACCTCGAATCCCTTGTGCCCGTCGCCCACCTTGCGCTCGGTGCGCGGGAAGGCGAAGTCGTACGTGACGCCGCCCTTCGTCAGCGTGATGACGCCGAAGGCCTTGCCCACGAGGCTCGGCTTGCCGTGCCGCTTGAGGATGTTCATCAGCGGATCGAGCGCGAGGCCGTACACCTCGATGTCGTAATCGCCGCCCTCGATGCCCAGAAGGCGATCGCGCACCCAGCCGCCCACGAGGTAGGCTTCGCCCCCGGCCTCGGCCACCTCGCGCGCGACGGAGGTTATCAACGAAGGAAGGGCCGCGGTCATGGAGGGAAAAGTAGGTTCGGGATTCTTCGAGTGCTTTTCTTCGGATGGTTTGGGTTCGGGATAACGCCGCCCTTTTCCCCTCCCGAACCCGAACCAGGAATGGCTGGACCCCGACAGAATCCCGAACTTGGATCGGCTTGCCCCCGACAGAATCCCGAACAACCCGGTGGGCAGCCTGCCCCGGCCCCGGCCGACGCCGGGGTAAACTGCGGCCGGGGAAGAATACCCCCACCTGCAAGGCGTTGCTCTCAAAAGCTTTATTAGATTTGCCCGTCCCGTGGAAACGGGGTCGGTGGGCCTTAACCAACCCGCCGCCGAAAGTCGCGAGAAGATTCGGGCCAACGTAGCTCAGTTGGTAGAGCTCCTGATTTGTAATCAGGGGGTCGGGGGTTCGAGTCCCTTCGTTGGCTTTCTTTCGTTCGATCCGGCCTCGGCCGGGCCGGGCGGGCTTGAACTGGGTCGGTGCCCGAGTGGTTAATGGGGGCGGACTGTAAATCCGCTG
>DATAHJ010000335.1:0-4400 GCA_036263275.1 Fibrobacteria bacterium
CAGTGCGAAGCAGTAGTAGCCGCCATACCCGCCGCCGGAGCCGACGATGGGATTGTTGTAATCGGGACCGCCCGTCTGCACGATGTTGTAGCCCGCGCCGCAGCCGGCCTCGGCCTGGCCCGAGATCCAGTGGACCCGGCCTTGGGTGGACCAGGACCATCCGGTCTGCGGGCGGGCGCCCGCGACCTTGGCATTGGTGGTCCAGTCGTTGCAGGTGGTCGACACGCTGGAGTTGGGGCTTTGCAGGGTTCCTGCGGTCGAGGAGCCGGTCAGGGTGTGGTGATTATCGACGGCGGGCAAGTTCGGATCGGGCTGCTGGTTCGGGATGCCGTCCTCGTTGGGCAGGTCGTTCCGGATCGCGACGTCGCCGTTGGTGGGACGACCGGACGAATTGACCAGGTCTTTCTTGGTGGGGGCCATCACGCGTCCCACGCGGTCGTACCACGGGCCGGGGCCGACGCGGTCGATGGCGTTGACCTGCACGCCGTAAGGACCGGTCTTCACGCTTAGGAACGCGCGCCATCCCTTGTACTTGGAGTTCTTGAGGCTGCGCTCGGCGACCGCCGCGCAGATCTTGTCGGCGCCGCGAAGCCCGGCGCCCGAGCCGGTCTCGCCGTAGCGGAAGTCCCCGCCGAAGCCGCTGTCATTGCCCGACAGCGCCTGCATGGCCTTCTGGCTGATGACGAAGAAACTGAACTTCGGGAACTCGGAAGGAAGCAGCATGAGCTGGAGCCCGGCCGAGTCGGAGGACCGGATCGCGATGTAGGAGTTGAGGTATCCCGTCTTCGTCGCGATGACCTGGTCGATGAGCTCCGTGCCTCCGGAGACCTTCGCCAGCGGGCCGGAAGCGGACGAGGCGGAGGAAACCATCGATCCCGACGCGGAGCTTGCGAGGTCGACCGAACGGATGATCTCTTCATGACTTCCGGCCCGAATGCGATAGAACCGGACTCCCATGCCGGAAGGCGGCAGTTCGACCCGGTGAACGCCCGCGTTCAGGTTGCGCGACACCGTTCCGGTGATCCGGCCGTCCGGCGCATGCGCCGTCACGGTCACCGGGCTGGGCTGGTTTAGGGCGAGCTGCAGCGCGCCCGCCCGGACGATGGGGGTGAGATAGAAGACGCCCGCTTTCGTCGTTGTCCCGGGAAGAATCGGCGTGCCGCCCGACAGGGTGAAGGCGCCGTTCGCATCGCTGGTCGTCGTGATCGCCAACCGCTCGAGGGTCACGGTGGCGCCGGCAACGGGCACTCCGGAGGTATCGGTGACGGTTCCGCTGAGGGTCGCCGCCTGGGTCAAAAGCGGGAACGCGGCCGCCAAAAGGGCGGCAATGAGGGAACCTGGCGACATGCCTCTGCCTTTCACGATTTCGGGAGCCCGGGGGCGGGAAATCCGTTTGACCTTATCTTAACGTATTACCAAAAGAATGCAGGGTGATTTCAACAGAGAGTGAGGACAGTTCGCCCCCTTTTTCGGATGTATCCTTCTAAACCCCTATTTTTTGGAAAAAACGCCACCGAGAAAAAACCGATGATCCGATGTGCTTTGGTCCTCACCTCCCTCCTTTTGGCCGGTTGCCTGTTCCGGACGGAGGAGGGTCAGCCCCGTAAGCCCATTCGTCCCTTCGCGGTGGGAAACAGCTGGGTCTATGTCGACAGCGGATACTACGGCGGCGACTCCATCCGGATCGACAGCACGCGGATCGATGTCCTCGGCTCGCGCGAACTGGTGATCGGCGGCGACACCCGAACGGCCTACCTCCTGAACACCTGGAATCGCGCCGCCGGAACGCCGGGACCGCTCACGACATTCGTGCAGGACCGGCCCGACGGCGAACACACCCTCGGCGCCATGCGCGACACCGCCACCTTCCTGTTCGAGACCCTCCACGTCAAGCACCCCGCCAAGCGGGGCGAACGCTACATCACGTACTTCCCCGACCTGCGGCTTGAGGGCGATACCTGGATTCCCGTGCTCGACACCGTCGAGATCGAAGTCGGCGTCAGGGACACCGTATGCGTGATGCCCGCGGGAACCTTTACCTGCAACCAATATTTCGGGAGGCGCGGCGGCGTGCTGTTCGCGCGCACCTGGTACGCTCCCGGCGTGGGCTACCTCGGCGCCGACACCTGGCGCATGCTCGAGGTGAACGGCGAGCAGCGCCTCGTGACGTTCCACAAGCGCCTCGCGTATTACGTCTTGAGGTAGCGAAGGGCAAGGAGCAAAGAGCGGAGAGAAACCTCCCTGCTCCACGCTCCGCGCTCTCTGCTACTTTTCACCCATGCTCTCAACCCGCAACTTCGTCCACCGCTACGTGCCCGCCACCGGGAAAACGGATCGCGAGCGCGTGATGGTGGTGCTGCACGGCCTCGGCGATTCGCTGAACGGCTACCACTTCCTGCCGCAGGCGATGGGCATTCCCGAGATGTCGTACCTCCTGCTCAACGCGCCCGACTCCTACTACGGCGGTTACGCCTGGTACGACTTCATGCACGATCCCGCGCCCGGCATCCATCGCAGCCGCGAGTTGCTGCTCGGCATGCTGGACGAACTGGAAGGGCAGGGGGTTCCTGCCGCGGACGTTTTCCTGTTCGGTTTCAGCCAAGGCTGCGTGATGTCGGTGAACACCGCGTTGCGCGCCGACAAGGTGCTGGGCGGCATCGTGGGCGTGTCCGGCTACGTGGCTTTTCCGCTGGAGTATCCGGCGGCGCTGGGGCCCGCGGCCCGTTCGCAAAAGTTCCTCGTCACCCACGGGCGGCGCGACCCGGTCCTTCCGTTCGAGCCGTCGCGCGAGCAATTCCAGGACCTGAAAAAGATGGGACTCGACGTCGAGTTCGTCGCCTACGGCAAGGACCACACGATGCTGCTGGAGGAACTGCAGGACATCGCGCGATGGGTGCGCGCGCGTTTCTCTCAGGGATCCAGCGCGAAGCAGTAAATCCCGCCGTACCCGCCGCCGGACCCCACCACGCGGGGAAGGGTTCCGGTTTGCGTGCCCTGCACGAGGTTGATGCCCGCGCCGCATCCGCTCTCGTTCAGGCCCGAGATCCATTGCACGTTGCCGGTCTCAACCCACGACCATCCCATGCGGGGCTTCGCGTTGAGGGTGGAGTCGCTGCTCGTCCAGCTGGAGCAGGTATAGTTCGCGTTGGGCTGGTAGAGTTTTCCCTGCGCGTCGGAGCCCGTCATCGTGCGGTGGTTGTCCGGATCGCCGACGCTCCCGGCGGGATGGCTGTTGGGGACGCCGTCCTCGTTGGGCAGGTCTACCTTGATCGTCGCCTCCGCGCTGTCGGGGCGGCCCGCCTTGCCCACAAGGTCCGTCTTGGTTTTTCCGACCCGGCGGCCGAGGCGGTCGTACCAAGGCCCGGAGCCGATGCGGTCGATGGCGTTGGCCTGCGCGCCATACGAGTCCACGCTCGCGCTGAGAAACGCGCGCCAGCCCTTGTACTTCGCGTTCTTCAGGCTGCGCTCCGCGATGGTCCCGCAGAGCTTGTCGGCGCCGCGCAAGCCGGCGCCCTGGCCCGTCTCCCCGAAGCGCAGGTCTCCCCCGAACCCGTTGGGGCTTCCCGACAGTTCCAGCATGGCCTTCATGCTGGTGACGAAGAAGCTGAACTTCGGAAAGGCCGCGGGCAGGAGCTTGACCTGGATTCCGGACGAGTCCTCGGTGACGATGCTGACGTACGACTTGAGGTACCCCGCCTTGGAGGCCGAGATCGCGTCATACAAGGGAGATGAGGCCGCCGCTTTCGACAAGGGCATCCCGTTGTTCGCGGAAGAAGGTTCCGAGAGAGAGCCGCGCGCCACGCCGGGCATCTCGAGCGCGCGCAGGACCTCCTCGCGTCCTTCCGTCTTCACGCGGTAGAAGCGGACGCCGGATCCGGTCGTCGGCAGGGCGACGCGGTGCATGCCCGCCGAAAGCCTCCGGGAGAACGAAGCGAGGACGCTGCCGTTGGATCCGTGAACCGTCACGGCCAGCGTTCCTTCCTCCCGCATGGAAACCTGCAGGCGACCGTCGGCGCCGAGGCGGGAGAAGGGCATTCCCGAGGGCAGCGTGTTGCGCAGGATCCCCACCGCGCTCCCCAGGAGGAAGGTGCCGTCGGCGCCGCTGGTGGCCGTCAGCCCGAGCTTCTCCAAGGCCACCGCGGCGCCGGCGACGGGAACGCCGGCCGTGTCCACCACGACGCCGGTGAGATGAACGGCCGCTCCCCAAGCGGACAGGAAGCCGCAAAGGAGGACGAGGATAATGGCGCGAAAACGCGGGGAAACAGGATGGGACATAAAAGCATTCCCGGTCAAGAATGCTTCAATATACGGCCAGCCCCCGGTTCAGGGGGTGGAAAAAACGAGAAGGAAGAAGCGCGAGGCGTGACCCCTCGCATTCTACAAGTGCTCTTCCACCCACG